>JBAVZX010000955.1:0-2036 GCA_049589015.1 Phormidium sp.
AAATATTACTAGTAAGCTGATTTTTTAAGATAATTTAAATAACGATAATCTCACCTACTTACTTAAAGAGAATAGCCTGGATTTCATTAGCACTAAAAATCCCGAAATAGAAGGATTTACCCAACCCCAAAAAATTCAAGATTGTTATGCACTTTGGCTCAATATCGGCTATTCTGATGAGGATGAAAATGCCGAAGATGTTTCGGTTGAGATGTTCAAACAATTCAATCCTAATCATATCTTAATTCTGCCTAAAGGTGATAAAATATTAGGTCAAACTCTGCTAATAACAGCTTGGTTAACCAACAAAACTAAACAACGCGATCGCGAATATCTCCGCAACTTAGCTAACCAATGTTGTGAAAGTTTACTCGGAGATAAGACACCTCCATTTTACCGCGCTGGTGAGTTGTTTGATAGTGCTATTTTTGAATATGGAAACCCCAAACAAGACTCCCAAGTTCTTGTCTGGTTATTCCGCGATGAAACGGCAAATCAACAATATGATAAGTATCAAAAGGAACTCATTAGTTTATTCCTGTATCGCACCAAAATTGTTCATGCTTTTCAACGTACTCGCCCAATTTATACAGCGTTAAACCACGATTACGTTGAAATAGAAAAAAATCTCGATCGCATTCAACAAAAACTCGATACATCTAATACTAATTATACTTATCTCGACGATTTCAAAAACGAGTTAAAAACCCTCGCCAGAGAGTCTCTATCCTACACCCGTTTACTCCGCAAAATGGAAGATTTCGGTAATACAATTGAGATAAATATTTACAATTACAATGAAAAAATTGAACAAATTTGTGGTACAGTAGAAATCGATAAGGAAGAACTATCGTTTCTTAAGTATTTCGGTCAAGAAACCGGGCCTCTCTTCAGTCGCCAAATCAAAGCAGACTTAGGCTATTTTGAACATGGAACGGATTTAATCGAACAAGCGATCGCCTCAATCCGAGGAATAGTGGAAATTGACCAAGCAGAAGCTAATCAAGACTTGCAAGATCATATCCAGGCGATCGGTGTGGGAATTGCGGCGGGTGCGATCGTTGCTTCCACATCCGGTTTAATTACGCAACCTTGGAGTTTTCCGGGGCGCGATCGGATTTTCCTTCCCCCTCACCCCTTTGTAATTGCATTGTTTGCGAGTGCATTGTGCGCTTGGGGTGCTTTTTGGGTAGCAGAAAAGGTGATTAAGAGAAGGCGATCGAATTCCAAATCCAATTCATGAAGTCAATTTTTTAGGGTGCGTCAGAATAGAGGATTTTTGCGATCGTCATCAAATTTGTTACTCTGACGCACCCTACTTAATACAAAGAAAACTCATCAAATTTAATCACTGGAGAATTTGGTTCTCGCGTATCAAAGCGATAACTACTCACTGTACCAGCAGCAGTATCTAAAATACTAAACACAGTGATATCATTACTAGCAATGTATGGCAATGGTTGATTATTTTCATTAACTAAAGGCGCAATTGTTGGGATAATTGGTTCTAATCCGTTGGGGTCGCCAGTTGCAATATAATTTTCTGAGTTAGTATTTGGCACAGGTCGTTTATTATCACCTAAAGCTGCGCCGTAAGAGTTACCAACGTTGGAAGTTTCGAGAAAATTAACGCCACTAGAATTAACAAAACGATTCCATAAATGGGAATGTCCGAAAAATACCAATTGTACTTTTGCTGAGGTAAGTAAGGGTTCAATATCCCGAATTAAGTAATCTTTGTCTTTGGGATATTGATAGCGAATTGATTTAATTGTTCCATCCCCATCTCGCTCAATGATTTGCACGGGAAAAGTAAATGGTGGAACAATATTATCACCTAAAGTATGGGGGGGATGATGGAACATTACTACTTTATATTTAGCTTGCTGAAATTCGGGACTGTTTAATTCTTTTTCTAGCCATTGATATTGAGCGCTACCTTGATGAATTGGCTCGAAAATATGTTGTCCGTATCCCCAAGCGGTGGGGTTGTTTAAGTCGCGATCGCTCTCTCGATACTTCCCCCTAATATTACT
>JBAVZX010000956.1:0-1905 GCA_049589015.1 Phormidium sp.
GTCCTCAACCGACTTAATTAATGGGTGAGAATCTTTGGATAAACGCTATTTACTCAAAATAATAGAAACCGAGAAAATTTATTTTAATTTATCTCCGGTTATTCGAGCATCGATTATGCTGTAGGGACACGGCATCATTAAAATTTTCAGCTACACCAATATATTTATGGTGCCGTGTCCCTACTCCTATTGATCGGATTCAGGAAAATATGGCACCTAAAGCTGGGTTAAATTTAGACTTCGGGCTAATTAATAATCCCTGTACCTTCATTTTTAATGTGGTAAAAAACGATCAATTCTTTCACAAATGGGTAATCTTCAGCTTTCATTAGAGTTTTGGGTTTGATAGTTATGTTATTAATTTAGCGCGATATATGAATAATTCCATTGGTTGAGGATAACAAACTGATTTTCCAGCGCATAGTTTGCATTTTCAAGATTGTCCTGCTACACGGAGGAGATTAACTAAATATTTGGCTTGTGAATCTTCATCAAGAAGTAATTTTAGACTCAATTGAAAATCCTTTTTGTTCCAAACGGTAGCGTTCTTCTTCCGCTTCCATCATCAGGAACTACTGATGATTTTCACAGTAACGAATAACTTCGTAAATTGCAGATAGAGGTAAATCCCAATTTTCTGCTGCTTGTTCTGGGGACATCTCATTTGCCATCATATCTTGCCAAACTGTCGAAGCAAGAAGTTTGCGTCCTTTAATGTATAACTGTCGTCGCCAGGGGTGCGATCGCGCCACTAGATATTGCCAATCTTCCACCTTTGTTGTATTTTGCAGAGATTGAATAATGGTGCTTCCAGATTGTTCTGTACCGATAACCGGATTAAGATCGCATAAAACCACATCTCCCCGCGTCACTGTCACCACTGAATTTCTCCCCGCGCCAAACGTTCTTCATAATCTTCTAAATTAGTCAAATAATTAGCAAAATCTGATTCGACCATTTCTGTCAATTCCCGATTGTGTTTGATTAGTAGAAATTCTACAAAATCATTCACTTCCTGTACTAGAGATTCTGGTAATTGGCGAATTTTGGCTATGGTTTCATCATGTACAGTCATTGGTTTTTCCCTGTCTCATACCTGAATCTAGGATAACTTTGGTGGAGTGAAAGTGCGATCGCATTATCAAAAGCAACAATTGGATTATTACTCAATTAATCGCCATTCACGCGCATCAACAAACTGCTCCCAAAGGGCCTGAATCCAGCAAAACTATTCTACTCATTTATTGCTCAAAAAAACTAACTTTCAAAGTTTCTTCTAAAGTAAAAGGTGATTCTTTCGGAAAAAAGTTTAACTTAATTCCTGTTTCATCCGCTGCTTTCAGACGAGCTTTTTGATAACAATCATCAAACACTTCCGAAATTAGAGGTTTTAAGCTGGGACTATCTTCTAGTAATCCCTCAATACAAATACGCTGTTCGCTGATAATACTACGCCAACTTTCACTACGTTTTTCCGGCTGATATTGCCATTTTAGCAAGTGCATTAAAAGCACAATTAAACGACTTTTCAATTCTCGCTTTTCACTTCTACCCATACTTTCAATTTCTTCTATTAAATTAGTCAAATCTACTTGATCAAATTTGCCTTCTTTTAACTGTTGAGCAGTAGTTTCTATCCACAGATAAAAGTCTTGTTCGTAGAGACTATTGGGATTTGCGATCGCTTTCTGAATCATACTTAAATCTCCTTACTCATAAAAATTTTTATCAAGCAATTTCCTAATTATCGCAATAGATTAAACTCTTCCTCAGTAATTCCTATTTGTTTGAGAATTTCATAAAATAACCAACTACCAATTTCAGCATTGCCATGAATAGGTATTGTAGTGACTCGTCCATCTGGATGCTTCCAACGAGCATGACTACCTTTCTGACGTACTTTTT
>JBAVZX010000957.1:0-4087 GCA_049589015.1 Phormidium sp.
CCCTAATTCCCTTAATGATGGATTATATTACTAATCGAGTAGTGCAAATTATCAGTCAAGAAATCAAAGATAATCATAAACACTTAATTTATTTAATCAAGCTTTTTCAACCTCAAGCAAGTGGGGAAATAAAAGCAGAGCAAGTTAGTTTAATATTAGAGCCAATTGTGGAAAATTTACGGGGAAAATTTCCGTCTCCCAAAAAACTGAATACTCACTTAGAAAATATGCGATCGGAAATGCGTTCCCATATCACTAAATTATTAGGATACGGAGAAGTTAATATAAGTTATTTAAAAAAAGTAGCGATTCTAATCAATCCTAAAATTCAACTAATTGCCAATAGCCAATACACAAAACCTATAGTAGAAAATCGAGGTTGATACCAACTTTAATCCACTATAGGTAGCGATCATAAATTACATTAACAAGGCACAAAAAGTGCTGCTTCCAGACTTTCCAAGGCTTTGTCCAAATCATCATTGATAATTTGAATATCAAACTCACTGGCGGCGTTAATCTCCTCTTGGGCTCGGCGCAAACGTTTGGTAATAGCCTCTTCTGTTTCTGTTCCTCGACGGCGGATTCTTTGCTCTAATTCCCAAAGTGAAGGAGGCAAAATAAACAACCGCAAAGCTTTGGGAAAAGTTTGGCGAATTTGTCTTGCGCCTTCTAGTTCAATTTCCAAGATTACCCACTTCCCTTGGGAAATCAGTTCTTCAACTTGTAAGCGAGGCGTACCATAATAGTTACCTGCAAATTCTGCCCATTCCAACAATTCTTCTTCTGCAACCATTTGCTGAAACTTTTCCACATTAACGAAATAATAATCTATCCCGTTAATTTCTCCGGGACGAGGTGAACGGGTAGTTACGGAAGTAGAAAGTACCAATTCTGGATGCTGCGTTAGGAGTTTTCGCAGTAAGGTACCTTTACCCACCCCACTTGGCCCTGTAAAAACAATCAGTTTGCCTGTTTTCATAAGATTGATTTTAGATTTGAGATTTTAGATTTTAAATTGTCGTTCGTCATTTGTCATTTGTCATTTGTCATTTGTTAAGAATTTGATTAAGAATTGTTTGGCAATTACCAATGGTTCTTGACAGATGGCTTTTGAGTAAGTGATTTTGACTGATGAGCAATAAAAATCTAAAATTCCCAATCTAAACCAGCTTAGTGTTCGTTAGCCGTAGTCTCTTTGCTGACAACAAAGCGATTAGCGACTGTTTCCGGTTGAATGGCGGAAAGAATTACATGGCTGGAATCAGTAATGATTACTGCTCTGGTACGTCGTCCGTAGGTTGCATCAATCAGTTGCCCTCTATCTCTGGCATCTGTAATGATGCGTTTAATAGGAGCGGATTCTGGACTGACAATGGCTACTACTCGAGTTGCAGAGACGATATTACCAAAACCAATGTTGATCAGCTGAATATCCATGACAGATTGACGGCCTAGCAGTATGAGGAGCTTTTACGATTCTACTCCCATAATAAATCCAAAAATTGCGAGTTACAAGGCTAAAAACCAAGAAAACAATTGTTTTTAGTTTTTCTTCCGGTTTTTTCACCTGTTTCGGTATTTGACTTCTGTCTAAAGGTATAGAACTGAATAAGTAATTTTAATCTATGATGGCAAAAATATCGCCGAACTCAGATGCTCAATGATAGTTACATTTAGAAGCTGGGATTAAAGTTTAACAAATGAACAGATAGATTAAAGATTTAGTAAAAATAGTTACTTGATATGGACATGAAGAGAAGCAGTAGTCTAGTTTAGAGAAAGGGGAAAAGAAATACCTACAAAGATTGAAAATAGGATATTAATTGTTTTTCGACCATCCTAACAATTAATTGTGGAAAGTAGGAAGTAATAATAATGATTAACTTACGTAGCACATTTTTGACTTTAGCAGTAGTTGGTTTAGGAGCGGTTTCTGTACCGGAGGCGGCTAATGCTTTTACGATCGTCGATCGCACAGGCTTTACAGATACAGAGTTTAATAGTCTGCGTACAGAGGGAGAGTTCACCGAGTTATTTGTTGCCGAAAGTCGCGTTGGGAACGCCAGTTTAAACACCGCAGAACGGGAATTAGGGATTAATGACGCTAACGGCACACCTTTTGCTACAGGTCAGTTTGCTTGGGGAAACAATCAAGCAGTAGATTTTCTCTTAGAATACACCGGAGAGTTGGTTAAATATACTGTTGGTGGTCAACTACTCAGCAGTAGTGCTTTTAGTGGCCCAGTAACAGATATTTTCCTTCGTACCCGTGCAGCAGCTAATAGCACGATGGCACTGAGCGATTTAGTTTTTAATGGATCGGGAATTGGTAATTTATTTTCTTCCGGTTCAGGTGGCAGTGATGTAGATTATCTGCAAGTTAGTGATATTACCACGCCTTTTACTATCACTGGTAAATCATTGATGAGTTGGACAGGTACACCCCCAAATAATTCAGCACTGGCATATCAAATTAAGGTTGGTACTACTCCAGTGGAAAGTGTACCTGAACCTGGTACTGTGGGGGCGTTGTTGGCGGCTGGTGTTCTGTCTGTTGGTTTGAAGAAGAAACAAAAAGTTGCTTAATCACTTAGCTGTTCAGTAAATTTAATTTGGTCAAGGTGGGGTAAAACTCACCTTAATTTTTTGTAATAATGTCTGGGATCTGAGAAGATAAAAGTAGACCTTTCAATAAAAATCGACTGTTTTGCAACCTGTTGATTTAACTACACTGACAGCTGCTTGTGAGGAATTAAGGGCTGGCTGGCTACCATCGCGCTTGGAACAAGTATACCAGCGCGATCGCTTCACTATATCGATCGCTCTCCGCACTTTAAAAGGTCGAGGTTGGCTAGATATCTCTTGGCATCCCCAAGCTGCTAGACTTTGTATTGCTGCACCACCACCGAAAACACCCGATACATTTACTTTTAGTCAGCAGTTACGGCATCAACTTGGCGGTTTAGCTTTAATTGCAGTTGCGGAAATTGCACCTTGGGAAAGGGTTTTAGATTTCCAGTTTGGCAAACGTCCCGGAGATCCAGCACTTTGGCATCTTTATGTCGAAATAATGAGTAAGTACAGCAATGTCATTTTGACTGATGCTGACAACATTATTATTACTGCGGCGCACCAAGTCAATGAAAAACAATCTAGTGTTCGCCCGATTCTAACTGGACAAAGTTACGAAGTTCCACCAATACTTTCCGATCCAATTCCTAGTTTGAACGAGTCTCAACAGCGTTGGCAAGAACGAGTGAGTTTAATTCCGGGAAAGTTGGGGCGCTGTTTGCTGAAAAGTTATCGCGGTTTGAGTTCGGCGTTGGTGCAGTCTATGATCCAAGCTGCTGGACTTGATCCGAATCAATCTAGTGATACTTTAACTGAATCTGATTGGCAAGGATTGTTTCAAAAGTGGCAGGAATGGTTGCTAGTTTTGGAAAAGAGGGGCGATTCTTTTATTCCGGGGTGGACGGAACAGGGGTATACTGTGTTGGGTTGGGGTGTGGTTGAGTTTGCTAAGGATGTTCATGCTTTGCTCGATCGCTACTACACTAATCAATTAAATGAGCAAGAATTTAAACAACTTCGCCATCAAATAAGTCAGAAACTAAATAGTATTCTGGGAAAACTACGGCATAAGGCGCAAGGTTTTCAGCAAAAGTTGCAGCAGTCTGACGCAGCAGATCAACAGCGTCAACAAGCTGATTTACTAATGGCACATTTGCATGAATGGGAACCTGGAATGAAGTCAATTATGTTAGGAGATTTTGACACTGGCGAACCTGTAAAAATTCCCTTAGATCCCGAAAAGAATGCCGTCCAAAATGCCCAATCTCTTTACAAAGTTCACCAAAAACTGAAACGGGCTCGCAATGCAGTTGAACCCCTATTAGCTGAAGTAAAAGCAGAGATTTATTACCTGGAACAGGTAGAGGCGGCTTTAGCGCAAACTGAGTTTTATAGTAGTACAGAAGATCTGCAAACTTTGGTGGAAATTCGGGAAGAATTAATTCAACAAAAGTATCTGGAAGATCCAGAATATCGTGTTGCTACTAAACCTGAGTCGGAGTCGCAGCCTTAC
>JBAVZX010000958.1:0-2042 GCA_049589015.1 Phormidium sp.
ATTGAGTCGAGTTTAATTCGTGTGGTAACGTCTCCAGTCACTTTGGCTGAATGCTTAATCTTTCCCATCCGCCAAAATAACTCATCTCAGCAACAATTGTTTATCGACATAATTACATCTCCAAACACAGCAGATTTTGTAGAAATTAATTCAGCTATTGCTAGAAATGCTGCCGAAATTCGAGCAAGGTATAATTTGCAATTACCTGATGCCTTTCAAATTGCCACAGCATTAGAAGTAGGTTGTGAGGCGTTTTTAACTAATGATGCTCAACTTAAGCGAGTTACCGAGTTAACGATTTTAGTGGTGGGTGAGTTGGAGGTTTGAGGAGTTTATACCAAAGGCGCTCCCTGCTAATAAATTCATCAGCTTCTTGGGAAGTAGCAAAACTTCCTTTACCCGTGCCAATCATACTCCGCATTGTTCTCTTCTTTTGCGGTAAACTTTCCACAATCACAATCACATCTACTGTAGTGCCTGGGGGCAATTCTGCGGAACTAATTTCTATGATTCCCCCTGGTTTAACAACTGCTTTTTGTCTCAATGCTTGATTCATATTGTTTATCCTGTAGTTAATACATTTTTGTTTCTATTTTAATTGGTTTTCTCAGTGTCCGTCGGCTTCCTGTCTAGTCCGGGAAACCCAAGTTTGAGCATCTTCACCTAATGCAGGTGCAGGAACTAAACCGCTAATTTCGCTCCATTTTTGTCGATGTTTAGTAGTAGGTTGCGCTTGTCTAGCTTTTTCGGCTAAATAGGCAATTAATTCTAATTGTTCTTCTAGCGTTAGGGTATCGGCTTGTTGTTTTAATTGTTGAAGTGTGTTGTAAGTCATAACTGTTTTGTTGAAATCATTTTTCGTAATCATCGGATTATTTCGGTTTTTTGTTCGTAGTTTGGGATAGCTTCACCCTTGATCGTTGCATAAAGAACATCAGGATCTAAATCTGCTTCATTAGGCCAAACTATAGTTCCCAATTCCGAGTTTAACTGCACCTGATTAAAATAAGAAACATCTTTGAGTGGAGCAAAAATACCCGAAAATTCGATTAACTGACTCACGTCAACTAAACCTTCAATTCCATCTTCAAAACGCAGATAAAGTTTGTATTCTTCCAACGGTTTTACAGCTACAATATCTTTCAGCATATATTACTCCAAAGGTTGTATTTTTTCTATTGCATTATTCCTGTTGTTCTAAAAATTCTTGTAATTCATCGCGCAAATTCCGAATAGACTGATTATGAGGAACAACTGCCAAAGAGCGATTAAACGCCTCAATCGCCGCTTTCCAACTTTCTATTGCTTCCTCTTGTTGGGATAATTCTGCTTGTAAGTTACCTAAAGTTATCAGCGCATTCCCTTTATTGTTGAAAGCATAGATATCATTTGGTGCGAGTTTTAAAGCAGAATCAAAAGCAGCGATCGCATCAGTGTAAGATTGTTTTGCTACCTCCAATTCATTCAGTTGAGTTTGTAAATCACCCAGGCATCCCAGCGCCATCCCTTTTTTGTAGAAAGCATTGATATCATTTGGTGCGAGATTTAAAGCGGAATCAAAAGCAGCGATCGCATCAGTGTAAGATTGTTTTGCCGCATCGGTTTGACTCAGTTGAGTTTGTAAATCACCCAGACTTTGCAGATCCTTCCCTTTATTGTTGAAAGCAGAGATATCATTTGGTGCCAGATTTAAAGCGGAATTATAAGCAGCGATCGCATCAGTGTAAGATTGTTTTGCTGCCCCCAATTCACTCAGTTGAGTTTGTAAATTACCAAGACATCCCATTACAATCCCTTTATTGTTGAGAGCATAGATATAATTTGGTGCTAGATTTAAAACCTTATCAAAAGCAGTGATCGCATCAGTGTAAGATTGTTTTGCTACCTCCAATTCATTCAGTTGAGTTTGTAAATCACCAAGACATCCCATTACAATCCCTTTATTGTTGAGAGCATAGATATAATTTGGTGCTAGATTTAAAACCTTATCAAAAGCAGCGATCGCATCAGTGTAAGATTGTTTTGCGGCATCGGTTTCACTC
>JBAVZX010000959.1:0-9080 GCA_049589015.1 Phormidium sp.
ATATAAATTTATTCTTGTCACTAACAACCGCCGTTCCATGCCTGTTCACCTGGCAGATCATCTCGCCCAAAATCGTCATATTCCAGGTATTTTTATCCTGAATCCAGATATGGGTATTGGCGAAACCATAGATGAATTAATTACTATTGCTAAATACTCCTTTGAAAACGAATATTTTGATCGAATTACCTTTCTACCCATTCCTTAATCGCTAATAGACATCTCCAAAAAACCTTGTAGAGACGTTATATATAACGTCTCTACAAAATGGGTAATGAAGCAGAGAATGTTTTCAGCTTCCCTACAGCTGTTTCAGGAGTTACAAAATTACCCACATCTGCGGGAAGTTGAACGGTTTCTTTGTTGTAGAACTTAACCACTAAATTAGTTATGTTCATCGCCACCCGTTGATTAAATCGAAAAACTTCGGAAAACGTCTCATCGCCATGAGTTGTTTGAATTTTATGTTCTCCAAATTGATTAACCTCTGTTGTAAACAGGAAAATTTGCTGATTTTCTCCAATCAATAACGATACCTCATGTAAATTAGGCTCTTTTGTCTGTTCAATAGATAAAACTTGTACTTTCATCGGTTTAATGAGTAAACAGCTTGAATATTCCAGTAATTTAAGAATTCTTCTCTATCCATTTTATCCGTACAGGATAACATGAGTTGTTTGAATTTTATGTTCTCCAATTTGATTAACTCAGATCTTGTTAATATGATTAGTTTCGCCATTTAAACTACACTCCTCATACCAAAAAACTGAAGTGGATATTTCACGAATGATAAATGACCAATGACTAATGACAAATAAACAAAAAACCCGCCTTTTTAGACGGGTAATGAAGCTGCTAATTTGTAGCGAGCTTGATTTGTTTTACAAGTTTTTAGACAATTAGGAAGTCTGTAGAAGATAGGTTGGTTAGACCAGGTTGTAACCAGAGGAACTGAGACCTCTCAGCATCAGGATTATTCTGAGCAGGATTTGAATCGTACCAAAGTTTTCCATTTGTTGAGTTATAGATTATATTGCCTGAAGCCTGGGAGACTTGAGTATCACTCGTGATAATTGCCACACCAAGTGCTTGACCAACGGTAATCGCAGCGAATACATTACTAGCTGCATCAGTAAAACCAGGAGCAGTCAAGTTACCATTGAGGACTATCTTATCAATTCCTACCTCGAAGTCTGTGATAGTGTCTATGCCAAGCGTACCAATAATGTCTCCTACATTAGCGACAGCGATCGGACTACCTATAACATTGCTGTCGGTGAAAAATGCAGAAGTTGCAAACGTACCACCAGAATAAATGAAGTAGTCAGCGTCTTCACCACCAGTCAAAATATCATTGCCTCTCCAACCTTGCAGAGAGTCGCTGCCTGCTTCACCTGTTATGGTGTCATCACCATCACCACCAATAACACTGTCAGCCCCTGCTCCACCTATGATGGAATCATTGCCGCCCGCACCTGAGACGACACTGCCGCCACCGCCACCAATAACGGTATCGTTGCCGCCTTTTGCATTGATGAAGTCATTACCACTAGTAGTATCTTGTCCTGGTATTGAATCAGTACCACCAATTATAAGATCTCCCAGATCAGTACCTTGAAGACTATCACCACCATCACCACCAATCAGTGAATCAACCTTGGTACCGTCAGTAGAGCCGATCAGGACATCATTTCCTTTATCTCCAGAAAGGATTGCGCCGCCTTTACTTCCCACGAGGCTGTCATTACCTTGACCACCGTAGAGGCTCACACCTGTACCAGCAACAGTTGCATCTACTGTTAGAGTGTCATTTCCTTCGTTACCGTAAACGGCGGTAGCTCCCTTAGAAATCAGCACGTCATCATCTTCACCACCAAGGAGAGTGTCACCACTGATACCAGTAATAGTGTCGTTACCCTTGTCTCCTGACAAGTAGCCTCCACCGCTACCGATAATGGAGTCGGTACCCTGACCACCGTAGATGGTCGCAGTTCCGGCAGAGAGGATATTGTCATTTCCAGCATTGCCATATACCACCGACTTAGCGGCGGCAATCAAACTATCGTTGCCATCACCTCCCAGCAAGGTGTCGCCAAAAATAGCTATTAAGGTATCATTGCCCAAATCTCCAGATAAGTAGCTGCTGCCAGCGCCACTTTTAATGTAGTCGTCATTCTTACCGCCATACAGGGTGTCACCTGTACCACCACCAAGCAAGGTATCATTACCTGCGTTACCATTAGCTTCGGTGTTTCCAGCGGCAGTAATCCGATCGTTTCCCGTCAAACCAAGTACTGTATCACCAGAGGCTATAGCCGGAGGGGGAGCCGTATCATTTCCAGCTGTTAATGTGATTAATGCCATTTAAACTACACTCCTCATTCCAAAAAACTGTACCAAGCATTTATTAGAGATAATACTCAGATTTGCTAAATTTTGGGCTAATTCATTTTTACACCCAAATTCGCTTCCTGATTCTATCTCCTTTGTCTTAAGTAGTATAACTTGCACAATAATTTTCTCCAATTACCTAAACAGTAACTTTGTTAATGGTTTCTTAATGGTCTTTACTACCATGCGACCATCTCACCGTTTATATAGTTCCCCAGCTTGAGGATAATATTACACTTGCAGCCAAGAAATCTAATTTCTTAACGGTCTTTCTCCAAATTACCGGAACTTACGCCCTCTAAAGGCTATTTTGTTGCGTGATTTAACGCAATGTAATGCTTCTACACAAGTAGGAAGTGCGTGAAGAAAGGAAGACTTAAAGGTGTAACTTCCTGACAACTGCTAAACTTTACACTCTAGGTTTGTAGGAGTTGGGGTAATTTGGGGTGCTAGAGAACCATTTGCCACATCTTTTATTAATTGAACGTGATGCGGTAGCAACTTTTCGAGGGAATATCGTTCTAACGCTGTTTCCCTAGCTTTTTGGCGCAGTTGCGCCATCCGGGTTGGATGATCCAAAACCTCACTAATTCTATCAGCAATCTGTTTGGGAGAAAAGAAATCTGCTAATAATCCATTTTCGCCATCTTGGATTACTTCCTTGACTGGTGCCGTATCTGAAGCTAATACTAAGCAGCCAGTGGACATGGATTCAATCATTGACCAAGATAAAACAAAGGGGCGAGTTAGATAAACGTGAACTTGGGAAGCTTGGATTACTTTTAAGTAGAGTCCATAAGGCAAAGAACCGACAAAATGCACTCTGGATAAATCTAGGGGCACTTTTTTGAGCATATAATCTTTATAAGTTTCCCCATTGGGTAAAGATTTACCGTAACATACTCGGTCTGACCCCACAATTACGACATGACAGTTGGGGCGATGTTCTTGTAAATAGGCGATCGATTCGATAAACTCAGGAAACCCCCGATAAGGTTCCATTCCCCTGGCGACATAAGTCACAATCTCATCAATCTCTGACAAATCCACATTGGGTAACATTAATTTTGCCCCAGGATTAGGTTGAAAGTATTCTGTGTCTACTCCATCATGTAAGACGCTAATTTTACTGTGGAATTCTTTGGGAAACTGTGACCTTTGCCAATAAGTGGGCGATACTCCCCAATCACAACTATATAAATCTACTAAAATCGGCGTATTCTTAATCCGAATCCGCGCCATATCATCTATACTCAAGGGGTCTGCTGGGTCAAAGTCGGCATCGGACCCAATAGAATGATAAAACCACTCGAAGTAACACATCAGTTTAGCTTTGGGAAAGGCATCTTTAATAAATAGCGTTGGCCCCCAACCAGAATGACCGTAAACTATATCAGGGACAAATCCCTCTGCTTTGAGTTGTTCCGCTATCCGAAATACTGCTTGTCCATGCAAAACCCCATTTTCTAAGAATCTCACATAATGGTGAGTTTCGGCACGGGCTTCCCGACTCGGCTTAAACAATACTTTCCGAACTCCGGGTATTTGCCATTCGGGATTTTCAAATTTTGTCCCAAACAGCACTTCATTGTTAGGATCTTTAGCTAAAGCCGTCGCTACATGGCGAAATTGGGCCGGAAAGTTAGGATGGAGGAAAAGTATTTTCATTGGGTGAGTCAGTACAATCTAATCAATTTTAATATCCAATTGTGTCACGCCTCGGTTCCGTATTTCGTAGAATAGGCATCTTGCCTGTTTCATCATCTTGGGTAGAATAGGCATCTTGCCTGTTTCGGGCTGTGTTTGGCAGGCAAGATGCCCGCCCTACGATTACCAAGGGAATTTTACTCCTAAAAATTCTTCAAGTTGTTGATTATATGGCTGAAAATACTCTTGTAGTTGTTGGCGAGTTTCTGGGTTAATTTCTGGGTATTCCCCGGAGTTATATTTGTCGTATTGAGTGAGTTGGTAACTCGGTAATTCCAAGAATTCGAGTACTTGATTTAGCACTTGATTCGGTTGGTTATATAATTCTTCACTGGGCAAAACCAGAAATTGTTCTTTAGGGAAAAACTGCATCCAATGTTTGAGTTGTTCTACATAAATTCCCCTGGACAAATAGGTATAATGTTGATGATTGTAGCTGTAGTAAGTTGCATCAGCCAGCATTTTGGCAGTTTCTCCTTTTAGTCTAGCGGATTCTTGTGCGATCGCATCCGCCAACCCCAACTTTTCAAACCCCAACCGCACCTCATGATAATAATGCGAAATTGCCCTTTCTACCGGATTTCTTAACAACGCAATCAACTTTACTTCGGGAAACAATTCATAAACTCGTTGTGCTACCACCGGATGAAAAATATAATAAGGGCTAGCTTCCCCAGTAATTAAGCCTGGAGAAACAGTCGGAAATTGCTGTTTGTACCAATCCACCCCTTTAGCAAAATTCAAATCAAAAAAATGCACCTCTTTTTGGCTAGCTGGTACAATTTGCGGATGTTGAATTAAGTACTGATACAAAGATGTAGTACCGCTTTTTTGTGCGCCAACAATAATAAAAGTTGGTTGGGGTTCGATATAGTTTTTGCCAGAAATAGCTGTTAATTCTTGTACCACTGCTAGTCTTTTACCTAATCTAAATTTGTTGATTTGTTTGCACTTAAAACAGCTTCCTTACTTAATAAAAGATGTCTGTTTAATTGCATTGGTAAGTCAAACTTTCTGTTCACCTTCACATAAGCATTACTTGCCAAACGCGCCGCAACTTCCGGTTCAGATAAACACTGATAAATCGCATCAGCTAAAGCTTTCGGATTACCCGCTTCCACTAAGTAACCTTCCACCCCATCATCAATCATTTCCGTAATGCCAAACACATTGGTACTGACAATTTTTAATTCAAACGCCATTGCTTCTAAAATCACTCTGGGAAAAGACTCTTCAAAGCTGGAACAAACAAAGATATCACTCAGACAGAAAAAGTCATAAACTTCTTTAGTTTCATGAAAAATTTTCACATTCTTTAAATCTAACTTTTTAATTTGGTGTTCGATGTAGCGCAGGTAACTAACTACATTACCCCCAACTATTAAATAAGAAAAGTTAGGCAAAGTTTCCGGCGAGTATTTAGCCTCTAATTCCTTAATTGCTTCAATGAAAATATGCTGTCCTTTACGTTCACAAATTGTGCCAACTACAGTTAAAACAATGTCATTTTCCCCAATCCCATATTTTGCCCTTAACGCTGATTTACTATGAGTTTGGCGAAACTCATTTATTTGTTCTACAGAAATAGCACCATAAATTTTGCGGAAATTATTTCTGGCATTTAAAGGTTGAAAAATACAGCGAGTTGTTTCTGCTTGAAATACTACTCGATTAGCATTTAAGAAGCAATCTCTTAACAATTTCGGCATTGACTCTTCGCAAGCTTCCCCGAAAAAGTTTTTAATGCTTTTATCCAGTGGTGTACTTTCGTGAATATGCCAAATACTAGGGATATTGAATAATCTCGCTAATTCCACACCCCAGAAACAGACGAGGGTATTGCAAACAACTAAATCAAAGGAATTTATATCGATAGTTTCGCCGATTTTTTTCAGGCGACTACGGAAATCTTCTAGCTTTTCTTCCGGGAGTGGAAGTTGTTTATTCACAATTTTGACGGGGATATTTAACTCTTCGTAAGCATCCCGCAAAACTCCATCTTCGGTAGAAATTACCTGGACTTGATATCCGCCTGCTGTGGCGAAATGACGCGCATAAGTGTAAACAATTAATGGCGCACCTTCTAAGTTTAAGTTATGGGAAACTACCAGAACTTTTAATTTATCTACCCTCTGGGAATGACAATAATGATCGGGATTAATTCCCATCCACATTGATTCTAAGTCAATGCTTTCATTAAAGTAAGGGTCTTTAAATTGCTCATATCTTTTAATAAAGTTATAGTGTTCTTTATAGTTGTAATCTTTGCCTCTAGAAGCACTAGTTAAATGAATCAAACTTGCTTGGGGTGTGTAGACAACTCTTTGACCTAATTCTCTAACTCGTAAACAGTAATCTACATCGTTATATTGTACAGAAAACTTTTCTTCATCAAAGCCATTTAATTCTCGATAAAGCGGGGTTGAAGTGAGTAAACAAGCGCCTGTAACTGCACAGACATTTCGCACCGCATGGGGTAAACAAATATAGCCGACTTCTTCTTTCGGTAACTGATGAAATTGATGATCTGCGAGTCCTTCGTGGGGGCCAATTACTACGCCAGCGTGTTGTATAGTTTGGTCAGGATAAAGTAGTTTTGCTCCGACTACTCCCACACCTGATAGTGACATCCAGCCTACCATATCTTCTAGCCAACCAGGTGCGATCGCTTCAATATCATTATTCAAATGTAACATCAAAGGAGTCTCTACATATTTCGCCCCGATATTCATTAACCGCGCATAATTAAAAGGTTGATTTTCCGTCCTCCCTGAACTCACTACTCGACAATCAAAAATTCGGTTTTGTTGTAATTTCTGGAAATAAGCGTGAGTTTTTGGTTCTCTCGAACCATCATCAACTATAATTAGTTTGACATAGCGGTTATCGAGGGTTTTTTCCAAGCTAGAAATACATCTTTCCAGCAGTTCAACTCTGTCTCTCGTGGGAATAATAATTGTTACCGGATTTTCGGCTAAGTGAGAGTTATCCCATTTTAATTGATATAAACATAAACCGTGCTTTTGTGCGATCGCAGGCAGAAAAGGTTCAGCTTTAATACCCCGACGTTGCAAAGCTTCCCTAATTCCCTTTTCGGCACTCTCAAACACATAACGCTTTTGCGTACCATGAGAAGCAGTACTTTCTCTATGGCATCGCCAATGATAACAAACCTTGGCAATATGACGAACTCTTTCCCCAGTTGTTTGTTCCGCCACTCTTAAATATAAATCTAAATCCTGCGCCCCTTCAAAACCCTCTCGCATTCCCCCAACTTTTACCACCAAACTCTTCCGAATTACCGTAAAATGTTGAGTGTAATTATGAGTCAACATCATTTCTGGACTCCAATCACCCTTCATTTGGGGATCATAATGTCTCCCAGTTTCATCTATCTTATCTTCATCAGTATAAATCCAATCCACCCCTGGATTTTGCACCACACATTCTGCTACTTGTAGCAAAGCATCTGGTGATAATAAATCATCATGATCCAACAAAGCAATATATTCACCAGTCGCCAACTCTAGCGCCGAATTAGTTGCCGCTGAAATATGCCCATTTTCCTTTCTAAAAACCACCTTAATTCGCCCATCCGAAGCAGCAGCTTTTTGCAAAATCCCTTTCACATGAGGTGCAGTTGAAGCATCATCAGCCAAGCAAAGTTCCCAATTCGGATAAATTTGCGAAATCACTGATTGAAGCAATTCCTCTAAGAATTGTTCCGGCGTATTGTAGAGAGGAACAATTACACTAATTTTCGGCCCAATATCTTCAATTTTCGTCGCATCTGCCGCCATAATAGCCGCCAGTTTTGGCGTAATGCGATTAATTTCTACCCATCTTTGATATGGTTCTTGCTGTTGCCAAGGATGAATTAAATTATAATTTTCAATAGCAATAGTCGGATTAGATTTTAGTTGTTTGTAATAACGGCGCAACTTCCGCACCCATTGTACCGGAGACGGCGATAAACGCCCATGTTGAAATGCGGCTATAGCTTTTTTTATTGCCCCATAAATAAAACTATAAGCATTAATTGATTTTACTTCTATTACTGGCGAAGGTTCCAGCCTCACCCGACGCGAAAAACAGCAAAATTTCTCCCCAGTTTCCAGCGCTACCCAAACTTTAATTACAATATTTCCAGAGAAGTTTTTACCTAAAAAGATATTCCATCTAAACCCTGACAAACCTGAGTTTGGCACATCAGGAAAAACCTGGGCGACATCTGGGCGAGGAAGTCCGTAAGTAATTGGTTCTTCCGAGATATCATCAATAGATAACAGCAAAGATTGAATCGATTTATTGCGGCTACAAAGCCAACCAACTACAGCTAAAGTTCCACTAATATTAATTTCATTAGTTGTCGGCGCATCTAAACAACCCAATAATTCCCCGCTAGGAGTTACTTCAATAAAAGGTGATTCTTGTCCAGCAATATTTGTCTGTTTCCCCTGTTGCAGGGTAGACTTGGTACTTTGGAGAATTTTGTCAACTACACCGCCAATCTTGTTCATTTTCGCTCAATTGTTTTTGGTGAAATTATTTCTTACTTCAGCTGTAGCAATGCTTTTTTAATTTTTCCGAAAATACCCGTTTGATTGTGACTAATATTTGCTCGCGTTTCTTGCAATTCTGCTTGAGTATTGCGAAGTTCTGCTTGAGTATTGCGAAGTTCTGCTTGAGTTTGTTGCCATTCCCCCTGCATTTGTTGTAATTGCAACTGCACTTTTTCCCATTCAGCGTAAATCAACTTTGTTTGAGTTTGAGATTGTTCCCAAGCGGCGTGAATTAATCTTGTTTGTTCCTGTGCTTCTTCCCAAGCTAGATGAGTTTCTTGTAACTGAGATTGAGATTTTTCCCATTCTGCATGAATTTTTTTAATTTCTAATTGTGCTTGTTCCCATTCATGATGAATTTGTGCGGTTTGTGATTGAGATTTTTGCCATTCTGCATTAGTTTGTCGCAGTTGTTCCTGT
>JBAVZX010000960.1:0-5860 GCA_049589015.1 Phormidium sp.
CCCATTGGACAATGGTGCATCATCGTCAGCGTTATAATTTGTTTGCTTGCAGTGGCATTTTATACAATCATGAATCTCCTCGCCGCTCGCCGCAGTTTGTGACTCGGAAAGTCTGTTTAGCCGCAGCAGCAATTAAATTGGGAATTAGCGATCGCTTGGAACTTGGCAACTTGGATGCCAAACGCGACTGGGGTTATGCGGGTGACTACATAGAAGCAATGTGGCGAATGTTGCAACAAGATAAACCGGAAGACTATGTAATTGGAACCGGAAAACTACACAGCGTCAAGGAATTAGTCGCTATAGCTTTTGAATGCGTAGGGTTAGATTGGACACGCTATGTAGTAGTGAGTCAAGACTTAATCCGACCTGACGAACATTTTCAGTTAGCAGCCAACTTCAGCAAAGCTAAACAAAAACTGCAATGGGAACCTCAAGTCAACTTTGAGCAACTCTTAGAAAAAATGGTACTCAAAGATTTAGACCGATTGCAGAATGGCACAATTGTTCCCAGTGGTAAGCCGTAGTTGGGCAGAGGGGCAAGGGTGCAGCGGAGAAAATGAAGAGTTAGTTAGAGTTTCCGGGTGAGATTTTGGGAACTCTATTAATATGACTTAAGGATCAGAAAGAAAATGAACAGTGACAAGCGGTACTTATTTGTTTTCTTAGAAATTCTTGGTGTTGAAGGTGGGATTCAATCCTATATTAAGGATATTTGGCGAGGTTATTTAGGATTGGCTGAACAACCGACAGCGGATGTATTTTTACTTCGAGATGCACCTGTAAAAAACAATCCTTTTGCCTCCAAAAAGCTAAAATTTCATTATTTCAAAACCATAAATCCGATGTTGGGGCGAGTTAGGATGATTGCGGCTTTAGCGATGTATCTTTGGCGATATCGTCCCGATCATGTTTTTTGCGGTCACATTAATTTGGCACCTTTAATGCAAACACTTTGCCAAAACATGGGAATTCCTTATACGGTTTTGACTTATGGTAAGGAAGTTTGGGAACCGTTACCGCCAAAATATAAAAAAGCTTTGCAACAAGCATCGGGAATTTGGACAATTAGCCGTTATAGTCGTGACCAAGCTTGTCAAGCTAATCAGATTAATCCCAAATTTGTAGAATTTCTCCCTTGTTGTGTAGATGGAGATGTGTTTACTCCGGGAGAGAAGAATTTGGTTTTAGTGGAAAAGTATAATTTGGTGGGTGCTAGGGTGTTGATGACTGTGGCGCGACTGTGGTCTGGGGATATTTATAAAGGTGTAGATGTGACGATTCGGGCGCTACCTGCGATCGCGCAAACCTTCCCCAATGTAAAATACTTGGTAATCGGTCGTGGTGATGACCAACCAAGATTAGCGCAATTAGCAAAAGATTTAGGTGTTGCTGACCGGGTAGTTTTTGCAGGTTTTGTACCAACAGAACAATTAGTGGAACATTACCGTCTTGCTGATGCTTATATCATGCCTTCTCAAGAAGGGTTTGGGATTGTATATTTAGAAGCGATGGCGTGCGGTGTTCCTGTGTTGTCTGGTGACGCTGACGGTTCAGCTGATCCTTTACAAGATGGGCGTTTGGGTTGGCGAGTTCCCCACCGTAACCCAGAAGCAGTAGCAGCAGCTTGTCAAGAAATTCTTCAAGGGGAAGATCAACGTTGTGATGGGAAATGGTTACGACAGGAAGCTTTAGCCCAATTTGGCAGAGATGCTTTTCGCCAAAGACTGCAAGAATTGTTAAATGCTACAGACCGCGTTGCTTTACCAAGGTAAGGTAAGAGCAGGGGAGCAGGAAAATTTTGTGAAGGGCGAGTTTTGTGATTAATTTTTCTGTTGCGATCGCAGAATTCTTTGCTAAACCCGCCCCTACAAAGTCAAAACTCCTCCAGTCCCTAGTCCCCAGTCCCAACTCCAAGTCGCTATGCTAGATGCAGACCAAGAATGAGATGCAGGAAATGAGCATCAAAAATTTTCAGTTTAATGTTCCAGGTTTAGGCTGCGCCCTCACTGTTTTCTTGTCATTTTGGCTGCTAAGTGCGATCGGGCTTGGCTGGTTGGCAAAATCTGTGTTGATTCTAATGGTGTGTTTGGTGACGCTACCTGCGATCGCATTTTTTGTGTTTCGCTGGTGGTTAAAGCGCAATTTGGTAGAAGATCAATGTCCTGTTTGCGGATATGAATTTACTGGTTTGAATCAAACTCAAATGCGCTGTCCTAGTTGTAGCGAACCTCTCTTAATTGAAGAAGGTCATTTTCAACGGGTGACACCACCAGGAACAATCGATGTCCAAGCAGTAGAAGTGTCGGCTCAACAAATAGAGGAATAACTATGTTTGTTGTAGCGACTTCAGTCGTTATGATTAGGACTGAAGTCCTTACAACAGACCGATTTTTTATTAATTACGACGGTGAACTAAGGTGGTGGTAGCTTGGTCTACTGGTACTAGTAGAATTTCGCTAATATTAACGTGAGTTGGTCGAGTTACGCAGAAAAAAACCACATCTGCGACATCATCTCCAGTTAAAGGTGTGAGTCCTTGGTAAACTTTTTCGGCGCGTTCAGTGTCACCATGAAATCGGACTTGACTAAATTCGGTTTCAACTAAACCAGGATCAATGCAACTAACACGAATTGGTGTTCCTAAAAGGTCTTGTTTTAAGCCTTCGGAAATTGCTCTAACTGCTGCTTTGGAACCACAATAAACATTACCACTTGGGTAGGTTTGCCGACCTGCAATTGAGCCAATATTTACTACATGACCTTTGCCGCGATCGATCATTCCGGGAACTATATAACGGGTAAGATAAAGTAAACCTTTGACGTTGGTATCGATCATTTCTTCCCAGTCTTGAAAGTCGCCTTCTTGGAGTTTACTTAAACCGCGACTTAAGCCAGCATTGTTAATTAAAATGTCGATGTTTTGCCAAGGTTCGGGGAGAGAGTTTAGGGCTGTTTGTACGGCTTGGCGATCGCGCACATCTAATTCTATCAAATAAACTTCAGTAGTAAACTCTTTGTTGAGTTTATCTGCGATTTCTTGCAGTTTTTCTTTGCGTCTTGCTGCGAGAATTAACTTTGCGCCAGCTTGGGCAAATACTTGAGCACAGGATGCACCAATTCCGCTACTTGCACCAGTAATTAGGACAATTTCGTTTTTAATTGAAATCATAATTTCATCAATTCTTAGATGTAGGACAGGCATCTTGCCTGTCAGGAATAATGGCAGGCAAGATGCCTGCCCTACAAGTAATTAATGTAAGTTCCTTAACCGGAAGTTCTGCCGGGACGAGAGGGACGTGCTGGAGATGGAGAATTAGAACGGTTGGGAGTTTGGTTGTTTCTCCCACCAGCAATTACTGGTAATCTTTGGGAAACAATAGTAATACCATCTGACCGAACTAAGACTGCGGAAATCCAATATTTACCAGCTTCATTTGGGGCACGACCTACTTTAAAAATGCCCCCAGCGTTTAATGGTTCTAATTGAATTTTTGGCGAATTAAGGTATTTGTCAGGGCTGATTTGTTCGAGTAAAGCTGTACCTACTAATAAGTTATCTTTTAGTGGTTCTTTGACGACTACATCGAAATTAAATTCTTGACCTGTACGTACTTGTTCGGGTAATTTAAATTCAACTGAGGGGGGTTTTTCGCCAGAGGTTAATTGAGTTTTTTCGCTCAAAATCTCTTGGTTAACAATTTTTTGGTTTTCCAAGCGTTGTTTGGAACGAATTGTAGCGTTGAAATTCCAAGTTCTGCCCTCTACTGGCTGAGTTCCGGTGATATTTGTGACTGTTTCGGCGACTATGCCATTACCTTGATTTTGCCAAGATTTTAATTCGGTGCGGTATTTCAACTGAGG
This sequence comes from Phormidium sp., assembly GCA_049589015.1. GTDB lineage: Bacteria > Cyanobacteriota > Cyanobacteriia > Cyanobacteriales > Aerosakkonemataceae > Floridanema. The sequence goes on from JBAVZX010000960.1 coordinate 3,865, forward strand.
ATAACGTTGCCAAAGTTGGGTGAGAGTTTTTTCCATGCTTTGACGATTTAAGCCGTCGCTGTTGCTAAAATTAGGGCCATAGAATTGCATTACTGCTGAAACGTTGTGGCTATTTGCTGCGGCATCGATTTGCGCTAAAGTGGTTTTCAATTCCGGTGGCGCGGAGTCAGGATTTGCAGCTTTGGCAGTTGTCCACCAGGCGGATAACCCCAATGTTAACAGGAATGCTACGGGTAAAGTGGTGGGTCGAAATTTCAGAGGATGTGGCATATTTTGATATTTTGAGAATCAGCCTAAAACACCAGATTTGTTTAGATGTTAACTGAGAAACAGAATTTCGATCGCCAAACTGCTTCCCTAGAAGATAATGCTTCAGCACCACGACGACTGTTAATTGCTGCTAGTGGTACTGGGGGACATTTATTTCCGGCGCTAGCTTTAGCAGAACAATTGCCAGATTACCAAATTGAGTGGCTGGGTGTCTCGAATCGCTTAGAAAAAGATTTGGTTCCCACTAAGTATCCCTTAAATACGATCGCAGTGGAAGGTTTTCAAGAGCGTTTTGGTTTGGGTACGGTGAAGATTGTCGGTAAGTTTACCACAGCGATTCGCAGTTGTCGGGAGTTGCTGAAACGGGGAAAGTTTAATGGGGTATTTACTACTGGGGGGTATATTGCGGCACCTGCGATTATTGCGGCGCGATCGCTCAATTTACCTGTTATTCTACATGAATCTAATGCAATTCCCGGTAAAGTAACCCGCTTTTTCGGCCCTTGGTGTCAAACGGTGGCGGTAGGTTTTGCAGCTACGGAGAAGTTGTTGCCTGGTTGTAAGACAGTTTACACTAATACGCCTGTGCGATCGCAATTTCTCGCCCCCGAAAAACACGATTTACCTATTCCCGATGATGTCCCTTTAATTGCGGTAATTGGTGGTAGTCAAGGCGCTGTTGCGGTGAATAAATTTGTTCGTCAAAGTGCAAAAACTTGGTTTGATAATGGTGCTTGGATAGTGCATCAAACCGGAGAAAACGATCCTGATGTAGGCAATTTACAACATCCCCATTATTTCCCAATGCCATTTTATAATAACATGGCCGGACTGTTACAAAGAGCCGATTTAGTAATTAGTCGTGCAGGTGCAGGTTCTTTAACAGAGTTAGCAGTAATGGGAAAACCTGCAATTTTAATTCCCTATCCTTTCGCCGCCGAAGATCATCAAACTTACAATGCAAAACTCTTTGCTGATTCTGGTGCAGCTTTAGTATTTAAGCAATCTGAATTAACGCCGGAAATTTTAAGGAAACAGGTTTTAAGTTTACTAGAATCACCGGAGAAGTTACAGCAAATGTCTGAAGCTTCCCTGAGTTTAGCAGTGAAAGATAGCGCAGAAATTTTAGCAAAATTAGTGAGACAATTTTTGGAGTAAAGTGACAGGCAAGATGCCTGTCCTACCGGACTGGAAAAGAGTATTTAGGTATCTGTTATAAAACCGATATCTATCTACTTTTATCCTTGCATCCAACAGAAAAGATAACGCTAACATCTGTGTTCATCTGTGTTCATCTGTGGATATCTGTGGTAAAAAACAAACTTATTGCACCCAACAGAAAACTTAACGCTAACATCTGCGTTCATCTGCGTTTATCGGCTTTCATCTGCGTTCTAAAAAAGCTTACTGGTCTTCACCAGGATCGATCGCACCTTGCTAAAATTAAGTCAGGATTGCCGAGGAAAAATTCCCATGCTGCAAACAGAATCAAAAACAATGAATCTGGAGGAATTTCTGGACTGGTATCCAGATGGTTACGGTCGTTTTGAATTGTATGATGGAGTAGTTGTCGAAATACAACCAACGGGAACACACGAACAGGTAGTATCAGAATTAGCCGCTGAGTCATTAATCGAAATTCGCCGCTTAAAACTTCCTTACTTTGTTGGTCAGCGAACTATAGTTAAACCCATTGATTCCGACAGTTCAGGCTATAATCCAGATG
>JBAVZX010000961.1:0-9420 GCA_049589015.1 Phormidium sp.
CCCCCCTTAATAAGGGGGGAACTCCGAAAGAATTAATAACTAGCAACTTACGTTAATTAGCCAGCTTTAACCGAGTAAATCTGCTGAGAAACCGGGTTTTTGAATAGTAACTTGGGTGATTACAAAATCACTCCTATTTGTTTGAGATAAACTGGCGTAAAAGGTTCACCTGGTCGAAGTTGGTAATTTTCCATCCAACCTTGACGACGAATCGAAATATTATCTCCTTGTTTTTCGACTACGGTAGCATCTTCGTAGGCATTTCGCACCAAACTTTTTTCCGTTGCAGAGGGGTTATCTAAAACAATGATATTGCTACCTTGGTAAAACATTCCGTCGCTTTCTAAAATATCTTCGCAATATTCAGCTATCAGTAAATCCAGCTTGGGATTACGTAACAAACTTTGCACATTAGTATTGTAATCTTTGTGCATCACTTTTTCGGAACGGTTAACAAATACCCCTTGACGGCAAATTGCACCGATCGTCCAATTAGGATATTTTAGGAGAATGTGATCGATCGTATCTTCCAACTCTTTCAGCGAAATTCGGTTAAAAGTAATAATCGGAATTCTCGCCTCATTCGCATTCTTAAAGAAAGTTTCAATAATAAAAGATGGCACATCTACACTTTCTCCAAAAGCCGGATTTAAGTGCATGAAAATCCCCGGTGCTGCATTAATTTCCAGAATCGCAAAATTCCCCGACTTCCAAGATTCTGCTAGACTTTCGCTAATCACATCAATCCCCATGCAAACTAACCGGAAATGCTGGGTAATATTTTGAGCCAAAATAATATTATCAGGATGAACTGAAGCAGTAGCATCTATACTGACTCCGCCAGCAGAAAGATTAGCAACTTTACGCAAATAAACTATTTTTTCTGCTTCAATTACACTGTCCATCGAAAAGTTTTGTTCAGCCAATCCCCGGAATTGTTATCGATCAACATTTCTCTCAACGGGGACGTTTAGGACGTTTAATTGCTGCTTTAGCACAGCAACCTGCTGTTTTAGGATTTGGGATTGATGAGGATACGGCGATCGTAGTTAACCAAAATATAATTGAAGTAGCAGGAAGTGGTTCTGTAACAATTGTTGATGTTGCAGAGATTACTCACAGCAATGTAGATAATCTTTTGAAAGATGAACCAATGGCGATTTGTGGCGCTAAGTTACACATTATTCCTGAAGGTTATCGCTATGATTTAAAAAGCAGAAAACCAATTTTAGAACGCATTCCTCAAGCAGTAGCAGCGTAAAATCTAGATACCCGACTTCTTGAAGAAGTCGGGTATCTGAATCCCTTTTACAAAATATTATCGAGAAATTGTTTTGCTCGATCGCACTTTGGATTCGAGAAAAATACTTCCGGGGGTGAATCTTCGGCGAGTTTTCCTTGATCTAAGAATAAAATGCGATCGGCAACTTCATTCGCAAAACCCATTTCATGAGTTACAACTGCCATTGTCATGCCAGATTTTGCTAAATCTTGCATTACATCTAAAACTTCTTTCACCATTTCTGGATCGAGGGCAGAAGTAGGTTCATCAAATAACATGATATCGGGTTTCATGGCTAGGGAACGTGCGATCGCAACCCGTTGTTTTTGTCCCCCCGAAAGTTGCGAAGGATAGGCATTTGCCTTAGCTTCTAAACCCACCTTTTTTAACAAATCCATGCCCACTTTTTGCGCCTCTTCCTCAGAGGTATTTTTCACTTTTAACGGTGCATACATGATATTTTTAATCACCGTCATGTGGGGAAAAAGATTAAAGTGTTGAAACACCATACCGACATTTTGCCGCACTTTCATAATGTCAGTTTTTCGGGAAGTAATTTCTACCCCATCAATAAAAACCTTGCCCGAAGTTGGTGTTTCCAGTAAATTCATGCACCGCAAAAAGGTAGATTTTCCCGATCCAGAAGGGCCGATTAATGCCACTACTTGACCTTTATCAATTTCGGTAGAAATCCCTTGCAAAACGTTGAGAGAACCGAAAGATTTATACAGATCTTCAACTTTAATTGCCAAACCTGTTTGTTTTTTTGATGCCGCAGTATCGTTTTTAAGCACTACGTTGTAATCGTCGTTCAAGTTTAGAACCTCCCCATGTTAAAAGCATTACCAAAACGTAATAAATTAAGCCAGCCACTAACAGTGGCTCAAAATAGATATATTTTTCTGCACCCACAATTTGAGCCCGACGTAGCACATCTACCACACCAATTGTTGACACCAATGATGAATCTTTTAAAAGAGCGATACTTTCATTTACCAAGGAAGGTAAAATATTTTTCACTGCCTGGGGTAAGATAATATCTTTCATCATTGGTTGATAAGGTACTCCTAAAGATAAAGCCGCTTCTTTTTGTCCTTTATCAACGGCGAGAATCCCTCCTCTAATTGTCTCAGAAATATAGGCTCCTGAGTTGAGAGCGAAGGTAATTACACCTGCTAATAATGCGGGAATATCGTAACCAGTTAATTGCGGTGTTGCATAATATACTAATGCAATTTGCAATAGCAGCGGTGTACCTCGGAATACAGAAGTATAAACCTTCGCAAATATATTCAAAGGTTTGATGGTAGAAATTTTAAACAATGCCAGAACAATTCCCCAGAGAAATCCGAAGAATGCGGAAATTAGGGTAAACTGTAATGTTACTATTATGCCTTGAGCGATGAAAGGAATGCTAGCCCAAGCTGTGTCAAAACTTGATGGTTTTTTCTCTTCTTCAGCTGCTTGATTTCCCCCTTGGTTTTCAAACCATTTTTTGACTAGGGCATCCATTTCTCCCTTTTCTTTCATCTGCTGGAGAATGTTGTTAAAAGGCTGTACTAATGGTGAACCTTTGGGAAATGCGATCGCCGATCCCGCATCTTCGGAACTATTAGGAATAGTCGTAAATTCCAAGTCAGGGTTATTAGCAATAAATCCCTTGGCAATGGCATCTTCAATAATTGCTGCACTGATGCGATTTGATTTAATTTCTTGAATCAAATCGCCTGTTTTATTCAAAGCAACTATTTTCGCACCTTTGATTTTTTCCTTGGCAAATTTCTCTTGTGTCGAACCTAATTGCACGCCAACTCTTTTACCAGCTAAAGACGCAATTGTTGTCAGATTTGAGCCTTTTTTAGAAACGATTGTGTTTTTTGCTTCGTAGTAAATAGTAGAAAAATCGACATTTTTCAGCCGTTCAGGAGTGGGAGTCATCCCCGCCATTGCAAAGTCTGCCCTTCCTGACTGCAAAGCCGGAATAATCCCACTAAAATCTGTATCTTTAATTTCCAGTTCGTAGCCTAATTCCCTAGTAATGTACTTCGCAATATCAACATCAAAACCAATAATTGCATCCCCACTACCCGTTTTTCTAAACTCATAAGGTGGGTAGTCAGCGGAAGTCACCATAATTAATTTCCGCCCAGTATTTTGGGTATTTTGAGCAACTGTGATATTGCTAGGAGTTGCAGCATTAGCAACATTATTGTTGGCTTGATAACTGCTAACTTTTTCGCCATCACTACCAAACCATTTTGTTATCAATTTTTGCAATTCTCCGGTTTGTTTCATTTCCTGGAGAACTTGATTAAAAGAGTTAACTAATGGGGAGTTTTTGGGAAATGCGATCGCCGATCCAGCTTCCTCCGAAGTAGTAGGAATTAGTTCATAAATTAATTCGGGATTATTAGCAACATATCCTTTAGCAACTGTGTCTTCTAAAATTGCTGCATCCAGGCGTTTTGACTTTAAATCCTGAATAATACTTCCCGGTCTATTTAATGCTACTACTTGCACATCTTTCAAGGATTTAGCCGTTTTTTCTTGAGTTGTTCCTAACTCAACTCCTACTTTTTTTCCGGTTAAATCTGCGGTACTTTTCAGGTTACTAGTTTTCTGGGAAACAATGGTATTTTTAGCTTCATAGTAAAGGTCAGAAAAAGCAACATTTTTCTTCCTTTCCGCAGTAGGAGTCATTCCCGACATCGCAAAATCTGCCCTTTTTGATTGCAATGCGGGAATAATTCCACTAAAATCTGTATCCCTAATTTCCAGTTCGTAACCTAATTTTTTAGTAATGTATTTGGCAATCTCGATGTCAAAACCAACAATTTCACTGTTTCCGCTATCTGTTTGCCGAAATTGGTAAGGGGGATAGTCAGCGGATGTCACCATGACTAATTTTTTATCAGCATTGTTTTGTGCTGTTACATAGTCAGTCTTCAGATTTCCGACTATTAGAGATATGACTAATGTGGCAATAAATAAAATTGCCATTAACCACTTTTTTCTGAACATGGTTGATAAGCTTCCTAGTTATTTATTCCTAAAAAAAGCCAATTTTTTAATTCCGGGTTTTGTTCGGAATTAATCATATATGGCTGATTATCCGATTGATTGTATTTTTAGTTACAAAAAATCTTACCAAATCTATCTTTAGATAGATACCTGTTGATTGTAACTAAAACACAAAAGAAGTCCTAATTACACCGACTATCGCATCAGGATTTCGGGAATCGTGATTAGGTGCGGTTAGCCAGATAAAGCCGGGAGTGATAGAGATGTATTCATTAAGTTGAATGCGGTAAAATGCTTCTATATGGAATCCGGTGTCGCGATCGCTTCTCCGCCCATCTGGTAAACCAATTGCAGCTGCTAAAGTCGCATTACTAGTATCAATTAATTTGGGCTGCATTCCAAACACAACACCAGCATAATTCCCCTTTTTAAATAAGTCGGGAAAAGCAAAAGTTGCCGCATAATTCAAAATACTAGCATCGCCTTTTATCCCCAAAGCACGCGCCGCAGTATAACCCACCCAGCCGCCTAATTCAAAGCCTTTGCTAAAGCGATAATTAGTTTGAAAACCGTAACTATTACCCACAACTGGGCCAGCACCAATTACTTTTGCTGCATTGCTTCCCGCTAAAGTATCAACACCATATTCAGGAGAATAGGAATTGAGATAAAGTAAGCCAAATTTTAACCTTTCTCCCACATAAGTTAACTGTGCCCAAGCACTGTAACCGCCATTAAACCAACCTTGTTTCTGTCCAGGTAAATTGGGAGTGCCACTTTCTCCAAAATAAGCAAAGTCTAAACTTAAGCCTTTAGTAATTAAAAAGTTAGCCCCAATTCCTGCCTGATTTCCGATCGGAAAATAAACCGGATTCACTTGTCCAAAATTACTCAAAGCACCAGTAGCAGTGTCAATGAAAGGAATAATTGTATCGGTGACATAAGTAGGATCTGTAGAAGCAGCATCCAGATAAAATGTTAGCCTATCTCCTACAGGGAAACGATACTGCAATTGGTTAAGTACTACATTATTATTACTGGATAAAGTACTAGGAACAAAACGAGTTTCTCCGGTTTGTCCAGCTGGCAAGTCCGCAGAACTTCCACCATAAATCGCCCCAGTATCGATCGGTCTTAAATTAGTTGCTTGCAAACGAGTTCTTAAGCGATCTTTTCCGGTGAAACTAGTATTAAAATCAATTCTAGTTCGATAACCAAGAGTAGTTTGATTAACATCATCAGCCCTTTCTCCAAAAGCATCAGAAACGTAAGTAATAACTTCGACACCGAGTTTAGTAGTTGTAGAAAATTGCTGGGCTTCTACTTTATTTACTCTCGCTTCTAAAGCATCAACACGACCTCGCAAATTAGCTAATTCGACAGCAAATTCTTCTTGTAATCTTCGCAGTTTGTCTAAATCTTCTTTACTCACTCCTTGGGGTAAAGCGGCAATTAATTCTTGAATTCTATCCAAGCAACTATTTAAACCTGCGGCAAATTCATAGCGCGTCATAGCGCGATTGCCGCGATAAGTTTGGTCTGGATATCCTTCAATACAACCGTATCTTTCCACTAAAGATTGTAAAGCCTGAAAAGCCCAATCTGTAGGTTGCACATCTCGCAGTTGAGAAACCGATGTAACCTGTTCTAAACTATTAGTATCTTCCGTTGTTTCTGAAGCAGAATTTAGTGATTCTGCATATTCAACAATTTGTTCTAACCTAGTAATATTTTCTGGGTTTTCAGTTGCATTTACCTGCTTTTCTTCTCCTAAATCTTTCCTAATTTCTCCTGCTTGAGTCACTGCGGTAAGCAGCCCAGCATTAATTAGAATAGCAATCCCCAATGGTATCGCTTTTCCCAAACATTTATTCATTATGATCCTCACACCAAAAAATATAAGCTACTCCAGAAACCCGGTTTTTTCAAAAAACCGGGTTTCTGTTTCCCTGAGAAAATTACAAACCTAGATTTTAGATTTTAAAGTAAATATTAAATTTAAATGTTAGCTAGTATACAAATGTTATTATTGTCCCAAATAAGCTTCTAAAACTTCAGAGTTATTTTGAATTTCTTTAGGAGTTCCAACGGCGAGGTTTCGCCCTTCAGCTAATACCCAAACCCGATCGCACAAAGACATGATCACATCCATGTTATGCTCAATAATTAAAAAGGTCATTCCTTCCCGATTCCAGGTTAAAATGCGATCGCAAATCTGATTAATTAAAGTCGGATTAACCCCCGCCGCAGGTTCATCTAATAAAATTAATTTCGGTTGAGACATTAACGCCCTTCCCATTTCTAAAAGCTTCCTTTGTCCCCCCGACAAAGAACCAGCATAATCATTAGCTTTCTCGACTAATCCTACTGATTCTAAAATAGCGATCGCCCTTTCGCGCAATTGTTTTTCCTCTTGCTTCACCTCATGAGCACTAAACCACACATTCCAGAAATTCTCACCCGTTTGTTTTTGCGCCGCTAACAGCATATTTTCCATCACCGAAAGCCGCGAAAGTACCCGCGCTACCTGAAAAGTGCGAATCATTCCCATTTGGGCAATTTGATAAGATTGTAAACTTTCTACTGGTTCCCCATCAAAAATTACCCGACCCGAATCAGGACGAATAAAATTAGAAATTAAATTAAATAAAGTCGTTTTTCCCGCACCATTTGGCCCAATTAACCCAGTAATACTACCTTGACTCACTTCCAAAGTAGCATTATCCACTGCTTTTAACCCACCAAAACTTTTATTTAAACCATTAGCTGATAACAAAAGATTTTTACTTGGTTCAGGTCGTGGCGGGGCATTTTCCACCTGTTTAAGAATATCCTCTATATCAGTTTGTGGTTCATCTAAAGGCAGATTTGAAGGATGATTTTCCACCTGTTTAAGAATATCCTCTATGTCAGTTTGTGGTTCATCTAAAGGCACATCTGATAGTGAATCTGATGGATTATTTACCAAGCGTTAATTCCTCCTTTTTTCCGAAAATACCCTGTGGTCTTACCATCATCAAGATAATCAATAATAAACCAATTACCATAATCCGAAAAGCACCCAAACGCGCATCATCAAAAGGTAATAATCCCGGCAAAATAAAGCGGGTTCCTTCAAAGTAAGCCCAAAAAATTATCGCCCCTAACAAAGTCCCGTAATTGTTACCCGCACCACCTAAAATTACAATTGTCCAAGCATCAAAAGTAATTTGGGGTTGAAAGTTATCCGGGTAAACAGTCGCTAATTGCCAAGCATAAAAAGCCCCAGCGAGTCCGGCGATCGCACCCCCCAACATCAACGATTGTAACTTGTACCAAAACACATTTTTACCCAAAGCTTTTGGCACTTGTTCATCTTCCCGAATCGCCTTTAAAACTCTTCCCCAAGGTGCTTTTACTAACCTTTCCAAAGCCCAAAACACTACTGTTAAAACTAACAGTAAAATTACCATCAACCCAGTTTTGTAACTAAATATATTAGCATCTACTAGAGATATTAAACCAACAATATAAACAATTAACCCTAAAATTCCCGCAATAATTCCAATTATTAAAGATGCAATCGGGACAGATCCCCTCACCTTTCCCTCTTGCAATTGGTTCTTGATCCACTGCCACAATTGCCAGCTACCTATTCCCGCAATTGCTGTTAACACAGTCAGCAAAAAAAACTGTAACAACGGATTCAAAGTAACATTATTAAATGGTAAAGGGAAACCTTGTAAACCAAACACGCCCGATCGCCATTGATTATCCCCAACAGGCAACTCTTGATTATTCACAATTAAGCGAATCATTTCCGATACACCAATCGTCACAATTGCCAAATAATCTTCTCGCAACCGCAGCGTTGATATACCCACAAACAAACCCAACAAAGCAGCTAAAGCCGCACCAACCAAAGCACCAATAAATAACGGCACTCCCTGTAAACTTAATAATACAGTAGTGTAAGCCCCCACCGCCATGAAAGCCACATGACCAAAATTAATTAAACCAGTAAAACCCCACTGTAAATTTAGTCCCAAGCCGAATAGGGTATAGACTGATATAAAAATGATTAGCGAAACTAAATAACCAGAAGGAACAATCATTGGAAGTAGCTTTCTAAAAAAACAAGTATCTTACTTTGTTAAGGCATTTTACCTTATATAGCAGTATTATTTGAGTTAGAAGCGGGAAATTTTTTAATGAACCAGATTAGCGCTGGAAACGCCATCGATCGCAACCAGAAGTTCTCCCAATTCAATAGCACTCTTCAATAATTGGGAAAAATTCCTGTTTCCTGTTCTCCCTTGGCTGTTCATTAAATCATGGTAAGATTTGGCCAAATGATATATAGAAATTTTCCATCTCCTTTAAACTGTTGGAAGAAAAAGATCTGTTTAAACTTTTAGGATGAGAATTGCAATGGATGCAGCGGCACTCTGGCAACGTTACCAAGACTGGCTTTATTATCACGAAGGTCTGGGATTTTACCTAGATGTCAGTCGCATGGGATTTGATGACAACTTTTTACAAACGTTGCAGCCAAAGTTGGATCAAGCATTTAAAGACCTAGCCGCATTAGAAGCAGGTGCGATCGCCAACCCCGACGAAAACCGCATGGTAGGTCACTATTGGCTACGCGATCCCGACAGAGCACCCAGCCTTGAACTCAAACAAGGAATCATCGCTACTTTAGAGAAAATCGAAACATTTGTCCACCAAATTCACGGCGGAGAAATTCATCCCCCCAACGCCCCCAATTTTACCGACCTTCTCTCCATCGGCATTGGCGGATCAGCCTTGGGCCCAGAATTTGTTGCCGAAGCCCTAGCCCCCGACTTTCCCCCATTAGCAATTCACTTTATCGACAATTCCGATCCAGCGGGGATCGATCGCACCCTCACCAAACTCAGAAACAGACTCGCCACCACCCTAGTATTAGTCATCTCCAAATCAGGAGGCACACCAGAACCCCGCAACGGCATGATCGAAGTGCAAAACGCCTTCGCCGCCCAAGGTTTAGACTTTGCCAAACACGCCATTGCCACCACCGGAGTTGGCAGCAACCTCGACCAAACCGCCCAATCCCAAGGTTGGATCGCCACCTTCCCAATGGAAGACTGGGTAGG
>JBAVZX010000962.1:0-9122 GCA_049589015.1 Phormidium sp.
TGAAAAATCAGCGACGTATCGCTGGATAAAAGTGCCGGAGCGACTTTTGATTTCACGAGCGATCGACTCTATCAGAATAGCATCTTCCTGATTGAATTCTCCGGCTCTTAACTTTTGTTTCCAAATGTAGAATTTCAGATCTGCTTGTTTAAACCATTTGGGAAAAAGGGATTCATACCAATATCTGACGCTGGGGGTGAGTTGGTTAAAAAACAATTGTCTTTCGTCGTCAGTTAAAGCTTTTAATTCCAACCAAAACTCAGTATCTTTAATAAGTTCTAGCAGGAATGCCATTAAAAATCTTTTCTGGGTTAGGGAACCAGGTTTTATGTCTTTAATCCAACGCCAAATTTCTTGTAGTCTGGTTGCTAAAGCAGGTTCTAGGGAAGATGCAACATGACTCAGTTCTCTGAGTTTAGGCGATATTTCCTTGGCTGGCAAATGATTTCCCACTGTCATTACTCATAAATGCGATCGCTCACTCGTCTCATATTATACTTGTGATTTTGCTACAGTTACAGTGGAATAGGCAGAGCCGTGCTAAAGAGAAAACGACGTAAAGCAATATAAAAAAAACTCTAAGCTAAATTATTTCTGAACTGCATTTAAACATGACACGATGCTCAATGCTTTCCGTTTAGCTAGGGGTGGTGTATTTTGAAGAAGATTGTGGCCAGGTTTAGGAAGAAGAAATTGGCCAACTTAAAAGCTGCAATACCGATTCTGTCGTTAAATTAAATATTTCTCCTAATCAAGTTTGCCTCGATTTTATTTATCAGCCTTCTTTGGAACGTAAAGTTGGCCATCTTGGTCAATTTCTTCAATAAAGATGTGGTTAACACCACCAAAATATTGAACTAAAACCAGAGAAAAACTAGTTATGCACTTGCCAAAGTACTATGCTGTAATTGGCAAAGGAGACTATTTCACTATTAACGGAAAAAGACGAGGAATTTGGGAATATCTCGAAAGACAACCATCAGGTTGGTTATGTTCGATAGCAGTAAACCGAACTATCATCCCAAGAGATTTACCGATTTTTTGGGATTGCGGAGCAGTAAAATACAAGAATGCAGAGATCCCAATTTTAGGACAAACTCTCGTTACCCCAGCGTATGCAATTGCACAGTACAAAAAGAATTCACCTGCATATAACGACCTAATTGCCGCACCAGATCATATCTTAATTCCTGGCTCAAACTTACGATTTCGGCGAAAATTTAACTTGCATAGTGCCAAAGAATTTCTTTACTTAGCACGACAACAATTACCTCAATGTATCCCCATTGCTGTTACGCACGGAATAACTATACAAGAGAAAATAGAAACAGCCCTGAAACTTTACGAAATCGGATATCGTGCTATAGGTATTGGTGGAATGGTAATCAACGCCAGCGATATTAAAAGAAACATCGCATCTGTAGCAGCAATTCGTAATAGTTTACCCAAGTGTTATCTCCATGTATTCGGTTTATCTTCTCCAGTTTATGCAAAAGCTTGGTCTGAAATTGGTGTTGATTCATTCGATGGATCTAGCTACTTGTTACAAGCATTTAGAGGTCAATTTTTTCAAGCAAATGGAAGTCAAATAACCAAATATACAGCCGCTTTACCTAATTCCAAAATTACCATTCCTCTGTGTTACTGTAGTACTTGTACGCAAATGCGCCAAATGGGAATTGAAACTAGAGCTAGCGGTAATCGTTCGGCAAATTTAGCTAGAGCAGCACATAACTTAGGTCAATTACTGTTAGCTCACCAATGCAATGGTTAATCGAAAAATTGGTATAATTACTCTAACCTAAGACTCAGACTTCTTCTTAGGATTAAACACCTTGTCAATAGCTCGATCGACAATTTCTATTGCTTCTGATGGATAACTCGAAGTAGGCGTTTTCCTCCCCGATAATCTAGGTGGTTTTGTTCCATACTGTTCCAAATAAAATTCATCAGCAAAACTCTGGATAAGTTGAATTTGTTCCGGGTTAGATGTCAATTTTTGCTCTTTAATTCGTTCTGCTATCGTCCAAGCTTTTTTGCCTTTGGAACTACTTTTAGTAGTTGATTCTTGAGTAGCTGATGAATCACCTTTTTCTGGGAAATAATCTAATAAAATAGGAATCACCGAACGATACCATTTTACTTGAACACCACTCCAAGAATTTGTCGCTGATGTTGCTAATAAAGAAATCCCATGTTCTTTACCAGTTTCAGTTAAACTCCAGGTTCTTTTTTCCTCATTTCGTTCTTGATAACCAAGTTCCACCAATGCTTGATTAACTTGCTCTGGTTTAATCTTCTTACCTAAGTTTTCTGTAACAATAGTCGCTAGTTGTGTAACAGTCATCCCCTCTTCAGTCAAGGGAAAAGTTATTCCAATTAAAGACTTAGCAATTTCTGCCACTTCTTTTAATTCTGGATACATGGCAGCTAAAGAGTTAAACTTAAATTGAGCGATCGCTACTTGATCCAACCCAGCATTTTCTAACCAGCCAGATAGTTGATCGATCGTAGAAATAGCAGCAGTAATCTGTTCGGGAGAAACCATAAGCTATGAGCAGTTTTTCTCAGATTACTGCTAACATGGCTCCCTCGTCTAGATATCATATTTCCAAATCAGGTTTCTCTGACAGAATAGATTGCTTTGGCGACATTTCATCTAATTGCTGTGCTATCGTTGTCCAAAATTCCACATCCTCAGACAAAATACCCTGCGCTAAAATCAACTCTTCTCCTTCAACTCTGATTAATTCACCTCTTCTGGAAGCAATTAAAGAAGAAATAGAAATACCTTCAGACTCTTTAACAATCAAATCGTACAAATTCCCGACTCTAACGCGAGTATATTCATCAGTTTCTTCCACGCGCTCAGGAAAAGAGTTTAATACATATTCAAAAGCTTTTTGAGCAGTTGGTAAAATAGATTGGGCTAACTTGATTTGCTCAATATCTATTGCTGTTGATGAATTTGTATCCGTGTTTTCATCTGCTAACGCATTAGAAATATTTGGTTTAACTTGCTTCGAGTTTTCACTGTTATCCAATAGAATATTAACTAGATTTTCCGTTTCGACAGTAGAGTTTTCTATTTCCCTTTCCTCTGGTTCTAATCTTTGAACATCTACAGATTCTTCTATACTGAACGAGTCTGAATCATCAACGAAAGTTTCCGGCTTTAGTTGTACCCAATCACCAGTAAAACCTGAATTTTGCTCTAAATCTTCCCGACTTACAGAAACCGAACTTTTCAGTTCAGGAATATGAACCTGACGTGCTTGATCTTTGTTTAAATCTATAAAATAGGCTGCATTAGTCTTTAATAAACTAATCTGAGCATAAGCATATTTCTCCCCTGCTAAGGAAACAGCAAAATCAAGTGCAGCAATACAACCGTGATAAAAGTCTTGTGTTTCGGTTGGACAAATCTCATCTTCTGTATCTGCGTCGCTTTGTTGGAGTTGAGCAATGTAACTGGAAGACAAGCGACTTATAGACAATTTATCCTCTAAAATCCCAGCCTCCGAACTCGCAGCTAATTGGCTAAAATCGTTGTCGATCAACTTAGCTATTTTAGCCTTTAACAAACCCAACGCTTCCACTCCACCCTCTTCATCTATCAGTTTAACGGCTCGGTCGAATCCTACCAACAATCCCTGATAAAAATCTTGAGTCTCTCCAGCTATTGCTTCATCTGTTGCTATCTTCTCAAAAAACACCAACCCTATTTGTTTTAGCCTCCAGATATACTCAGGAGGAAACCTTTGAATGACAGCTAATTCCATAAGCAGTTACCTGCAATGCGCGTACCTTAGTACCCAAACTTACCATCTGCTTATCTTGGTGCTACTACCTCTATCGGACTAACTAACTTTAATCCGAATTGTACAGAACAAAGCAACTTTTTTCGTCTTATGATGAATTGGGGGATTACAGCATTTAACTGAAAAAACTCACAAATCTGCTTCAGAAATCCTCGAAGATATGAGACTATATTTATAGTTCCCTTGTACGGTCAGGACAAAGTGATCTACTCTGAAAGTGAAAGCAGCAGCCAGCATTCATTAAGTGCTAACGCACTGATAGTCTCAACCGTAACTTCCTCCTTCACACCCATTCGAGTAGTGTGCCAAAGGAGAAAAAAATGACTACAAAAGTAATTTCGCTATTCAATCAAGCGGGCGGAGTTGGCAAGACCACGATTACACTTAACCTGGGATATCAGCTATCCTTACGAGGTCATAAAGTTCTCCTCATCGATATCGATCCTCAAGCTTCTTTGACCTTATTCATGGGTGTTGACACTCACTCATTAGAAAAAACGGTATTCGATGCGATCGTCAATGAAGAGCCACTGTACATCCAACCTAACATTCACGGTATGGATTTAGCTCCTACCAACATTACTCTTAGCGCAGCCGAAATTCAACTAGTAAACATGGATTTTCGGGAAGTCCGCTTACAAGATGCACTCGCTCCAATTAAAGACAACTACGACTTCATCCTCATTGATTGTCCACCTAGTTTAGGACTATTAAGTTATCTCAGTTTAGTAGCTGCTACTCATGTGTTAGTTCCCATCGAAACTCACTATAAAGCCTTTGAAGGAACTAACCTACTTTTACAAACTGTAGCCAGAGTCCGAAAGAAAGGAAACCGCACTTTACAAATAGCTGGTTTCGTTCCTTCTCGTTATGCAGCGACTAACTCCCAGGACAAACGTACCTTGCAAGCTATCAGCGAACAATTTTCTCCAGTCGCTCCCGTATACAAACCCATCCCCCGCGCCACTGCTTTTGTCGATGCCTCGGAAAAACAGGTTCCCCTCGCTGTTTACGAACCGAAAAACCCAGTTGTCAAAATCCTAAATAATTTAGCTATCCAAATGGAGAAACTCAATGCCAAGTAAAAGCAATCAACCTTATAAAGGTAAAGCCGATTTAAGTGTTTTATTCGGAGATGAAGAAACTACTGATGCACCAGATAAACAATTAAGTATTGATGCAATTCAACTCCCCTCCTCCCAACCTCGACGCTATTTCGACCCGGAAGCAATGCAGGCTTTGGTTGAATCAGTTAAAGCAGAAGGAATTCTCCAACCTTTGTTAGTTCGACCGATTGGCGATAACAAGTACGAATTAGTTGCTGGGGAAAGACGCTATAAAGCCGCTCTAGAAATAGGACTAAAACAAGTTCCGGTGACGATTAGGGAACTCACCGAACAACAAGCTTTACACATAGCTTTGGTAGAAAATCTGCAAAGAGAAGACCTCAATCCAGTAGAAGAAACTGAAGGCATTCTGCAACTACTAGCACACCATTTGTCCTGTTCCAAAGATGAGGTTAGTAAGCTACTTTATCGGATGCAAAATGATGTTCAGAGGATGAATGATAACGTTATCATTCACCCGGAAGCTGAAATTATTATTAAGGTTTTCAACGAGTTAGGCAAGATGGGCTGGGAGTCATTCGTGAGCAATCGGCTGCCTCTTTTGAACTTGCCTAAAGATGTACTAGACGAACTTACAAAAGGCAAGATTGAATATACTAAGGCTAAAGCGATCGCTAAAATCAAAGACAAAAAAACTAGAAGCGAGTTACTCGAAGCTGCCATTGCTCAAAACCTTTCCTTGACTCAAATTAGAGAAAGAATCGCTGATCTGAAAACAGGTACATCAGAAGAGAAACCAGAAGAAACTTTAAAAACGCAAGTGAAGACAGTTTTGACTGAAGTAAACAAGTCAAAAGTTTGGACCGATCCGAAAAAACAGAAACGTCTGCAAAAGATTCTCGCCGAACTACAAACACTCCTAACAACTTAAAGAATAGGTTAGTAGTTCTACAACATTTCACCAGGTAGAACTGCTACTTTTTTTACAATTAGTTAACTTGTTACAATTCTAAATTTCACAGTAACAGAGAATAAAAAATCATCTTTTCGGCTGAATTGACTGCATCTAGACAGTTGGTATTTTGAGGGCTTAGAATCGCTAAACAAAAACAACTCAAAATACTCAACCAGTTGTATATATGTCGAAAACCAACAATCCCAAAACACCCACAGAAAACTTAGCAGCCTTCGAGCGAGCGTTGAATTCCGTCGTGCAAGCTTGGAACAAGTACCAGCCGGATGATTCACTAACCGAAGAAAGAAAACAGGACTTAGAATGGCTTAAACTAACCCTGCGCGACTATCGCTGTAACATCCACACCTCATCCAAGAGTCGGAAATTTTGGCAAGGTTGCATCGATGGTAAATCCAGCCGCAGAACTTTATCTGACCAAAATCCTCAGTCACTAGGACAAATTCTACTGGGCATTCTCACCAACGATAAAACACAAAAAGTCTATGACTTAGGAGTGCAAGTAGGATGGCGTTATGCACGACTTAAAGATTACTTACTCCGCATCAGGAAACAGCGAAAACTAGAACAAGCGCAACAAATTCAAGATTACCAGCATTTCCTTGACCTAATTCGCCGTCAACAACCAGCTGATTCATTTTTAAGTTTCGGTTCAATGCACGCCAAGAAATCTACATGATGAACAATCAATCTAGTCGAATTCTGGTAGTTGATGATGTAGCTGATAACTTATTGATTATGCGGGCTATCCTTTCCGAAGAAGGCTACCGTGTCAGCACCTATAACAACGGAATTGATGCCATAGCCAGTATTATTGCATCGCCACCCGACTTAATTTTGTTGGATGTGATGATGCCTGATTTGGACGGCTACGAAATCACTTTTAAAATTCGTTCTCTACCTTACCTACCTTTTATTCCGATTCTGCTTGTGGCTGCTGACGAGTCCCAAGATTTAGCCGATGGACTTGATTTAGGTGCAGATGATTTCGTTTATAAACCACTCAAAATTAACGAACTGTTAGGTCGGGTGCGGAATCTCCTGCGACTTAAACATAGTATTGATAATATGCAGGAAATGTCCAAAGCCCAAGAAGATTTTGTGTCTCGTCTGACTCACGATTTGCGAACGCCATTGGTAGCGGCTGATAGAATGTTGTCTTTACTTCATAAAGGAACGTTTGGCGAACTCACACCAAATGCCAAAAAAGCGATATCTACAATTTCTGGAAGTAACCAAAATCTGATGTGTCTAGTCGATACTTTACTGGAAGTACATCGATTTGAGGCTGGGTGTAAAAGATTGACAACTGCTCGTTTCAATCTCACCAAAATGATTCAATAAGTGGTGATGGAATTGGAACCTTTGGCGTTGGGTAAAGGTCTGACTTTAACATACTCCCAACCTGACTCAACTCCAATTAAGATTGTGGGAGACCGCCTTGAACTGCGTCGAGTTGTCACCAATTTAGTTGGCAATGCTCTAAAATTCACTGATACTGGTTACGTCAAGATTGCGGTTGTTCAAGATGCTGAATTTGTCAGCATTAGTGTAGAAGACACTGGAATCGGGATTGAATTATCAGAACAAGCCACGCTGTTTGAAAGATTCCGTACCGGAAACCATACTAGAGCAGGAAGTGGTTTAGGATTGCATCTATCACATCGAATTATTGAAGCGCACCAGGGTTGTATTACCGTTGCATCAAAGGTAGGAATGGGCAGTATATTTACTGTCCGCCTTCCCAATACAATCTAAAAATTTTGCATCTTTTATGAACCAAATTAGTGTTAGTTTAATTGAAGACCATCACTTAACTAGAGCCGGAATCAAAGCTGCCTTAAATGACTGTCCTCAGATTGATTTTATTGACGAGGCTAGTAACGGTTTGCAAGGGATTACTCTTTTGGAGAAAACACCACCTGATGTAGCGATAATCGATTTAGGATTACCTGGGTTGGTAGATGGGATCGAATTAACCAAGCGATTTAAAAAGTTTGTCAAAGCTCAAAATGGTAGCCTTGACAACCAGCCGAAAGTTCTGATTTTGACGATGCAAGGTAATGAGGATTCGGTACTGGCGGCTTTTGCAGCTGGTGCTGATTCTTATTGCATGAAGAATGTGATGTTTGAGAAGTTATTGCAAGCAATTGTGGAAACTCATGCAGGTGCTAATTGGATTGATTCTTCTATTGCTCGTATCGTTTTGGAGAGAATAAATAATCCTTACTTAGTTGCTGCTGTTCCCGCAGGCGTTCCTACCGTGTCTATTCATGCTCTCCAGCCGGAGGAGAATGAATTGCTTTTGGCTAATCCACTTACACAACGAGAGAGGGAGGTACTAAGGTTAATTGTGGATGGGTGTACTAATGAGGAAATTTGCCAGGAACTTTTCATTTCTCTGGGGACGGTGAAAACTCATGTGCGGAATGTTTTGACTAAGTTATCTTGTGACGATCGTACTTCCGCTGCTGTTCGTGCTCTCCGTGCTGGCTTGATTAACTAGAGTTGCGGTAAAATAACCCACGCTATGCGAATGCGCCAAGGCGAATTCGCGCACGCATAGCGATCGCAATTTACCAAACTAGGGTCGCAATGAGGTGGGAATGATGATTAAAAATGAATTAGAGTACCAAGTTAGTCAAGAATGGTTAGAGAAGTTTGAAAAATCTATAGCCGCAATGGAAAAGGATGAAGATAGTAAAAAGAATGACCATGAGCGATGGAAAATGAACCGAGAGACATTACAATGTCATTTAGAGAAATTGCAAGCAGAAATTGCTGAATATGACAGATTAACATCCCATGATAGCCACACGCCAATAGTATTAACACTTGATGATATTGATTGTTTACCTCAAATCTTGATTAGAGCAAGAATGGCAGCCAAACTAAGCCAAAAAGAATTGGCAGAATTGGCTGGATTGACAGAAGCACAAATCAAACGTTATGAAGATAATGACTATGAAGATGCTAGCTTTCTGGATGTAAGATTTGTAATTGATGCGCTAGATATCAAAATTCAAAAAGGTGAGTTTCTTGTTCCTTTGGATACCCTCAGAAGAACGCCAGTTACTAAAGACTGGAGTTTAGACTATCGCACTAAAAGTGCGATGTCTAAACGGAGAGAAGGGAAAGAAAAACTGACTTCTGTGGTAGCGAATAGATAAAAATCAAAAAAGGCTGAAAACTGAAGTACTGTACTTGCTGACAATTGTACTCCAGTCTGGTAGAAGCTAGTTGTACCACCAACCAAGCATC
>JBAVZX010000963.1:0-3676 GCA_049589015.1 Phormidium sp.
TCTTGGCACTCAAAAGGTAGTTTTCCCGTTAATAATTCAAACAAAGTCACTCCCAAGGCATAGAAATCTGCCCGATAATCAATCCCTCGATTCATCCGTCCGGTTTGTTCCGGGGCTAAATAAGCTAAGGTTCCTTCTAATTGGTTAGGATTTCTGATTTCTTGGGTTTCTTTCGGTAACAATGAAGCAATACTAAAATCGATTAATTTGACTTGATTAGTATCTGGATTAATTAATATATTAGCTGGTTTAATATCTTTATGAATCACTCTATGGTGATGAAGTTCATGTAAAATTGACGCTACTTGTTCGGCAATTTCTAATACTTTTAACGCTGAGAGAGGTTGATTTTTAATATAATTTCGCAGGGAGATTCCGCCAAAATCTTCCATGACTAAAACATAACCGTTTCCATAAGTTTCTAAACTATAGGGACGGACAATTCCTACAATATCGAGGTTTTTTGCGATCGTATATTGATTGCGAAATTGGAGTAAGTCCTTGAATGTGGGATACTCTTGGCGGAGTAATTTCAACACTACAGAGCGGGATTCTTGATTTTCAATTTCTGACAATCCGCGATAAACCAAGGTGCGTTCACCTGCGTAAAGTTCTTCTGTTAAATGGTATTTACCTAACAGTTTATTTAAGTTGTGGATCATTTTATTATCCTTGACTTCCTGCGATCCTACTGAAAGATATTCTGTTATACAAAAATACTATTCTAATAACTGGTGAAATGGCAAATACTTATGTATAAACTGAAACACACTTTATTTGAATTAGATCCCCAACTTCTTCAAGAAGTCGGGGATCTAAAGTCAGAGATCTAGATTACCTAAATGTTTGCTACAAATGCTTGGTCTGGGCGGGTTTTCACTTTAATCTTATTCATGAAAGCATCAAAGATTTTGGCTAAACCCACCCCTACCCATTTGTATTAATCATTTGTGTAAACGATATTACTCACCAACAAAAATCGGAATTTCTAACACAAACTCTGCTCCCTTACCAGGTGCAGAATTACACCGCAATTGACCACCATGTTTTTCGGCTACAATTTGGTAGCTAATTGATAAACCTAACCCAGTTCCTTTACCCACAGGTTTAGTAGTAAAAAATGGATCAAATAAACGTTTTCTAACTTCTTCCGTCATTCCTAAACCATTATCAGTAATACTCACTACTACGATGTGAAAATTATCATTAAATTCCGGTAAATAATCATTACTTTGCAGAGCATTTTCCCCGGCTAACAAATAACTTTCAGCACGATTTTTCACTACGGAAGTACGAATAGTAATTTTTCTTGGTTCGGGGACATTTTCCAAGGCATCAATAGCATTACTAATAATGTTCATGAACACTTGATTAAGTTGTCCAGCATAGCATTCTATTGCAGGTACATTGCCGTATTCTTTAATGATTTGAATTTCGGGTTTACCTTGTCCACCTTTTAAACGGCTTTGTAAAATTAGTAGGGTGTTATCAATTCCCTCATGAATATTTACAGGTTTCTTTTCGGCTTCATCTAAACGAGAGAAGTTTCTTAAAGATAGAACTATTTGCCGAATTCGCTCTGTCCCTACCTGCATAGAAGCTAATAATTTTGGTAAGTCTTCTTTGAGAAATTCTAAGTCAATTTTTTCGGCTTCTTCGGTAATTTCTTCGGCAGGAGTTGGATAATACTGCTGATATAAATGTAGCAGTCCCAAAAGGTCGGCAATGTAACCATTGGCATGGTCTAAATTGCCGTAGATAAAGTTAACGGGATTGTTGATTTCATGAGCAATACCTGCTACCATTTGCCCTAAGCTGGACATTTTTTCTGTATGTACTAACTGGGCTTCGGTTTGTTTGAGATTTTGTAAGGCATGACTCAGTTGTTGGGCTTGACTTTGGGCAGCGAAAGCCGCGGCGCGAGTTTGGGCAAAAAGTTCGGCTTGATCGATCGCGATCGCCAACTGATCCACCACAGCTTTGAGCAATTCAACTTCGCTATTACTCCAAGGTCTAGCACCACTACAATGGCTGCATACTACCGCACCTAATTGACCAGAATGAGTTTGTAAAGGAATTAATAATTGGGAAGTAATACCAAAACTATTTAACAGCGATCGCGTCTGATCATCTAAATTATTTGCATTATTAATATTGTCAACCCGAATCGCTTCTAAATTCAAAATCTTTTTCGCTAAATTGGTGACTTTCTCACTAGGATAATCACCTAATGAACTGGGTAAATCAGGGTGACAAGCTTCATGAGTTACAGTTAAACTCGGTTTTTCTGGATGGGGCCAACACCATAAGAAATGACAGCGATCGATTTGCAATAAACTGCGAATTTCATTTACCGCAATTCCTAAAATTGTATCTAAATCTAAAGAATTACGAATTTGGCTAGCTAATCTAAACAACAAACTTTCTCGGCGTGAAAGCAATTCCGATCGCGCCAAAGTTCGGTCAATAGCCACCGCAATAGCATTAGCCATCCACTCCAGCATACTATTTGCTTCTTCGCTGAAAGTTTGGCGACTCGAAAGCCCCATTACCCCCACTAAACGATCTTCCACAATTAAAGGATAAGCAGCAAAAGCTTTCAGTAAAGAACAGCTACAACTACCCATTTTTTTCAGCCATAATTTGACACTTAACGGGTCTTGAGTTTGAATTTTATTATTTAAGTAAGGTTGGTGAGTTTGCGTAATCAAATCAACAATTGAACTATCAGGATGTAGCCAATTACAAGCCGTTAGTTCTTCCCTTTCTCCTGTAACACACTGTTTTTCTGATTGCGGAAAAGCACAATTAACCGCAAAAGCAACCGCTTGCAACTGTAAATTTTCTCCAGCTGGATTCACTGTCCAAATGCAAGCACTAGCAACATCTAGATGATCTACCATTATTTGCGTGCAACGGTTGAGGATGTCAGGCAAATTACCACCTTGTCCTAAAGTGATGCCAATTTCGGCGCTAAAAGCTGAGAGGCGCGATCGCTCCATTAACATCGCCTCAGCTTGTTTCCTCGCGGTCACATCCCGTAAATAAATTACTAAACCATCATCATAAGGGCAAGCTCTCACCTCTAACCAAATGCCTAAAGGTAAGTAAAACTCTTCAAAATGAGCAGTCACATTTTGAGATACTACCCTTTGACATTCTGTAAATAAATTTGAATCGCCTACCCCCGGAAACTCACGCCAAAAGTTTTTGCCCACCAACTCTTCTTGAGCATTGAGGAAAATTTGTTGGGCTCGTGAGTTTAAATGGGTAATTTGCCACTGGCTATCCAGAGCAATAACAGCATCAGTAATGCTTTCAAATATTTTGGCTACATCCCAAGGTGCTTGTGACGGCATTGATTTAACCTTGATTAATTGATGACCTTGGAGGCATACTTGATTACGTAACTCCAGTTTACTCACAACCTGACGGCCTAAAGCTTGAAAAGCTCGATAAACCTGCCACGAAATTTCTCGTGGTACATAATCCATTACACATAAAGTACCCAAAATTATGCCTTGAGTTGTCACCAGAGGAACAGCAGCATAAAATCTAATTTTTGGATTTAGCTGTACTGCTCGATGCAGGGCAAATCTTCGATCGGTCAAGGTATCTTGGAGCACTAGTAAGCTAGTTTGACAGGTGGTAAAAGTGCAAAAATCTTCACATTGTT
>JBAVZX010000964.1:0-9346 GCA_049589015.1 Phormidium sp.
ATCCTGACATCCTCAAATCCTTTAATCCCGATCCAGGCTTGAATTAATTTAGATCTTCAATTTGTTCTTTTAATATCTTAAAAAACTAGCCAAGCGTGACCTCAAAACAACCTCAAAACAAATAAAAACTGCAATTGGATAACTTAATTCAAGAAGCTATCTTGATAACCGGAGTACAGCCATAGACTTGCGACAGATGTTTAAAATTCTATAAAAAAACTTGTACGCAAGCAACACCTAATTTGGTATCCTTTATCAGCTAGAGTTTTTGTTCATTTTGAACAAGAACAACAGCCCAAGCGTCTTTATTCTCCTAATCTGCCTCTATCACAAATGTAGCGGCATAATGAAAACTTTTTGTAAATAAAGTCATTATTCCTTGACTATTGACATCGTGAAAGCTCTCTCCCGAAATCTTCTCTTTTACTGTTTCAGCACCATCTCCTTTGCCGCTACCCCCATTTGGGTGAGTGTAAATGCCTTGCCTCCACTTTCCCCAGTAGTGGCGGAAGAGGTAGGGAGATGGGGAAAATATTTAACTACCTCTTCAATTCCCCCCACCTTCCTACCTCTCCACCCCCCTACCTCTTCCGCCCAATTGCGAGTTTCCAGTTTCCAGTCTCCCGTCTTTGGTAATCAAATCTCTATCAATGGTCGCACTTTTCCTTTTCCTTGGAGACAGTGGCAAACTTCTGCAACGAGTGGGATGCGAGTTGGCGTAAGTGATGCTGGATTAATTCAGGCGATCGGACTAGAGTTATTAAGTAGTCAGGATACAAACAGACAACCAATACAATGGTTTTCTCCTGCCAATACCCAGTCTTATATTCTAGCTACTCAGTTCACCGGACAGTATCGTTATTTAGATATTACTGACTTAGCCAAAACATCAGGTTGGCAAATCCAAACATCAGGTTCAACCCTTCAAATTACCACACCTCCTGCCAGCATCCAAGAAATTCGCCAAGGAAATCAAGATTGGGGACAACGAATCGTTATAGACTTAGACCGTTCTACTCCCTGGCAAGTGATTCAAGATGCTAAAACATTAACGGTGCAAATTGACGCTCAAGCAAATCCAGAACTTTTACAAAGATTCCAAACGACTGATTCTACTTTGCGGGTAACAAGTAGAGACAGTCAAATTCTACTCCAGATGAGTATACCAAAAAATCTCCGCCCTCGCGTTTGGACTTTGGCAAATCCCGATCGAATAGTAATAGATTTAGCTCCCGAAGTATTACAAGAATTAGATATTCTTTGGACTCCCGGCATCCGTTACAAACAACAAATTATTAGTTTAGATAATTCTCGATTTCCCGTAGTTTGGTTAGAAATTAATCCCCGTGAACCCAGATTAAAGCTAAGACCTATTTGGGGAAATTCTCAAACTTTAGTAGGAATTAATCCTTTAGTTAAAGTTGGTAGAGAATCTCAAGTAGCGGCAGCTATTAATGGTGGTTATTTTAATCGTAATACTCAATTACCTTTAGGCGCAATTCGTCAAGATGGGAATTGGATTTCTAGTCCGATTTTAAACCGAGGTGCGATCGCTTGGAACGATAACGGCGAATTTAAAATCGCCCGTCTTACCCTCCAAGAAACCTTAACCACATCCAGCGGACACAAATTACCGATCGTTAATTCTAATAGCGGTTACATACAACCAGGAATCGCTCGTTATACCCCCAACTGGGGAACAGTCTACAACCCTTTAACTAACAATGAAAACTTAATTGTCATCCAAAATAACCAAGTCCAAAAGATTATACCCGGAGGAATAGGAGGACAAAATTCTCTTCCTATTCCCAGCAATGGATATATTTTGGCAATTCGGGGTGACATAAATTGGCAACCAGAAACCTACTTACCTGTGGGTACAACTGTTAGTATTCAAAGTGAAACTATCCCATCTGAATTTAACCGCTATCCTCACATTATCGGCGCAGGGCCAATTTTACTGTTAAATCGCCGCATAGTCCTAGATGCTAAAGCCGAACAATTTCGAGATTCTTTTATTAAAGAATCTGCCTATCGAAGTGTAATTGCGACAAACAGGATGGGTACTATATTAATAGCCACCGTAGGCAACCGTTCAGGTGGAGTTGGTCCGACTCTTAATGAAATTGCCCAAATTATCCAACGTCTAGGAGCAATTGATGCTCTTAACCTTGATGGGGGTAGCTCTACAAGCCTTTACCTTGGGGGTCAACTAATTAATCGTTCACCTAACACCGCTGCCCGTATACACAACGGTCTAGGTGTTTTTATGCAACCTAATTAGTGAGAGTTTAAAGTTGATTTAAAGGAATCAGTTTTTAGTTGAAGATTTAATGTAAATCATCTATATTGAGCATCCTAAAGGTGACAGTACCTAAGTTGAGTGTTATGTTAGGGGATGAGATCCAAAGCGAGTAACTGGAAGTCTAATTAAATGCCTTATTTTCTAATAAATAATCCTTGAGATTTCGGCCTTCAAAGTCAGAAACATCATCACACTTAAATAACGCAATTAATCAACTAAAAAGTTTTGCTAACAGGATCATTAAGTACAAGGAATTAAAGTCATGGCTCAACCTCAAGAAATTTCAACCGGATCTTTAGTAGCTTTACACTCATCTAATAGCATAGCCGCAACAGAATTACGTCCTTGGGGTTCTTTTACTACCCTAGAAGAAGGACGGGGTTATAAAATTAAGCGAATTGAAGTCAAGCCAGGACATCGCCTTAGCTTACAAATGCACCACCACCGTAGCGAACACTGGATTGTGGTTTGTGGCACAGCTAGAATTACTTGCGATCAAGAAGAAAGATTGCTCGGCTCTAACGAATCTACCTACGTTCCCCAGTGCGCTCTCCATCGACTAGAAAATCCTGGTGTGATTCCCTTGATACTGATTGAAGTGCAAAATGGGGAATATTTGGGAGAAGATGATATTGTTCGGTTCCAAGACGACTACTCCCGTACTAGTTCCACTAAGTAAGCGCAATGATTAATCTCAGCAAAGCAGCCGCCAGCGAAATCAGGCGACAAATGACTAAACAAAAACAATCAAACTCTCTGTTTCGTCTGAGTGTCCAGCCGGGAGGCTGCGCTGGGATATACTACACACTGGAGTTCGACCCAGCAATCAAATCTCAAGATCAGGTTTATGATTGCCAAGGTATACAAATCGTAGTCGAAGAAAATAGTTTAAATTTTATTAATGGCCTCACCCTAGATTATACTGAGGATTTGATGGGTGGGGGTTTTCGCTTTCATAACCCTAATGCCAGTTCTACTTGTGGTTGTGGTAATTCTTTTTCTGTAATTGACACAAATCCACTAAAATCGATATAATAAATATTTGTGATTAATTCCAAACAATTCCAAATAGCCAAGACAGTACCCTAGAGGTCATGCCCACAATTCAACAATTAATTCGTGATGAACGCCAAAAAGCGCGTAAGAAAACTAAGTCGCCTGCGTTGAAGAGTTGCCCTCAGCGACGCGGAGTTTGCACTAGAGTATATACAACCACACCGAAAAAACCCAACTCAGCACTACGTAAAGTGGCAAGAGTCAGGCTTACCTCTGGATTTGAGGTAACAGCATACATTCCAGGCATTGGACATAATTTGCAAGAACACTCCGTAGTAATGATTCGGGGTGGTCGGGTAAAAGATTTACCTGGAGTAAGGTATCACATTATTCGCGGTACTCTAGATACAGCTGGTGTAAAAGACCGTAAGCAGGGACGTTCCAAGTATGGTACTAAACGTCCCAAAGCTGCCGCCAAATAATTTAAGATATAAATTCCCATTCTTAAGGGTATTGCGGAATCAAATTAGGGCATAAAGTAGGAAAAGCACGCAAGAATCATGTTTGCTTAATTGCCAAGATTGCGCGTTCAGCAAAAATAATTGATGACCAATGGCTTAGCCCGAAGCCTTAAGTCAAAACCTTAAAGTCCATGTTGAAGGCTTATTATGTCTCGTCGTTCAGTAGTTCAAAAACGTCCCGTACCGCCAGATCCGGTATATAACAGCCGCTTAGTCAGTATGATGGTGCGGCGTGTGATGAAGAGTGGTAAGAAGTCAGTTGCTTCGGGCATTGTTTACGATGCTTTCAAGATCATTGAAGAAAGGACTGGTACATACCCACTAGAAACCTTTGAGCGAGCGGTAAAAAATGCTACGCCATTGGTAGAGGTAAAAGCTCGCCGTGTCGGTGGTGCGACATACCAAGTACCAATGGAAGTTCGTTCAGATAGGGGTGCAACTTTAGCACTACGTTGGTTAATCCAATTTTCCCGTGCTAGAACAGGTCGCTCAATGGCCAACAGATTGGCAAATGAGTTGATGGATGCGGCTAATGAAACAGGAAGTGCAATTCGGAAGCGGGAAGAAACCCACCGGATGGCAGAAGCGAATAAAGCATTTGCTCACTATCGCTACTAGTGTTGGCGGGTTTAGCTTGAGCAACCAATGCCTTTGACAGACAATTATGTTGGCAAAACCCGCCCCTACAATCCAAAATCAGTGGCTTCACCACAAAAAAGTATAGAATCTTAACAGAGAGTAAAGAAAATTTATCTGCGGCAATAACCAAGGAGGTAGCCGTGGCACGAGCCGTCCCGCTTGAAAGAACACGCAATATAGGTATTGCAGCCCACATTGATGCGGGCAAGACAACAACTACAGAAAGAATCCTGTTCTATTCCGGTAAGATTCACAAAATTGGGGAAGTCCATGACGGAAATGCCGTAACAGACTGGATGGAGCAAGAGCGGGAGCGAGGAATTACCATTACTGCTGCCGCGATCAGCACTAGCTGGAGAGACCACAAGATCAATATTATCGATACACCGGGTCACGTAGATTTCACGATCGAAGTCGAACGCTCCATGAGAGTGTTGGATGGAGTAATCGCCGTATTCTGCTCGGTGGGAGGTGTACAGCCTCAATCTGAAACCGTATGGCGGCAGGCAGACAGGTATAAAGTGCCGCGGTTTGCCTTTGTCAACAAAATGGATCGGACTGGGGCAGACTTTTATAAAGTGTATGGTCAAATACGCGATCGCCTGAGAGCAAATGCAATTGCCCTGCAACTTCCCATTGGTAGTGAAAGCGACTTTAAAGGACTCATCGATCTGGTGAAGATGAAAGCCTTGATCTATAGAGACGATCAAGGAACAGAGATTGATGAAGTGGACATCCCGGCAGACCTAAAGGACAAGGCTGAAGAATTCCGTGTGAAGTTGGTAGAAGCGGCGGCTGAATCCGACGATGCAATGACTGAGAAATATCTGGAAGGCGAGGAGTTAACGGAGGAGGAGGTTCGTCAAGGAATCAGAAAGGCCACAATTGAAGGGAAAATTGTCCCTGTTTTGTGCGGTTCTGCTTTCAAAAATAAAGGCGTGCAGCCGTTGTTGGATGCGGTAGTTGATTATCTGCCTTCGCCTCTGGATATTCCTCCGATTAAGGGACTATTGCCCGATGGGAGTGAAACTCAACGCTTTGCCTCTGATGATGAGCCATTGTCAGCTTTGGCTTTTAAGATTATGGCAGATCCTTATGGTCGCCTAACTTTCGTGCGCGTTTACTCGGGCGTTCTGAAAAAAGGTAGCTACGTTCTCAATGCTACTAAGGATAAGAAGGAACGCGCCTCTCGTCTGGTTGTTCTCAAAGCAGAGGACAGGGAAGATGTGGAAGAACTTCGTGCAGGTGATTTAGGAGCAGTTCTAGGTCTCAAGGACACTTTCACAGGCGATACAATCTGTGAAGAGGGTTCACCAGTAATTCTCGAATCTTTGTTCATTCCTGAGCCTGTAATCTCTGTTGCAGTTGAGCCCAAAACTAAACAGGATATGGAGAAGCTCTCCAAGGCGCTGCAATCCTTATCTGAGGAAGACCCAACTTTCCGGGTGCGAATAGACCAAGAAACTAACCAAACCGTAATTGCGGGTATGGGTGAACTACACTTGGAAATTCTCGTTGACCGGATGTTGCGGGAATTCAAGGTGGAAGCTAATGTGGGTGCGCCCCAGGTTGCTTACCGAGAAACTATTCGCAAAGGTGTCAACCGGGCGGAGGGCAAGTTTATCCGTCAAAGTGGTGGTAAGGGTCAGTATGGTCATGTGGTGATCAATTTAGAACCGGGAGAACCAGGTAGCGGTTTTGAATTTGTATCAAAGATCGTGGGCGGCACTGTACCGAAAGAGTACATAGGTCCTGCTGAGCAAGGTATGAAGGAAACCTGTGAATCTGGCGTGTTAGCTGGATATCCACTCATTGACGTGAAGGCGACTTTGGTAGATGGTTCTTACCACGACGTAGACTCGAATGAAATGGCTTTCAAAATCGCTGGCTCAATGGCACTAAAAGCAGCTGTAGCAAAGGCTTCACCTGTGCTGTTGGAGCCTATGATGAAAGTTGAGGTTGATGTTCCCGAAAACTTTTTGGGAGATGTGATGGGAGATCTTAATTCCCGTCGTGGTCAAATCGAAGGGATGGGATCGGAACAGGGTATTGCTAAGGTCACGGCTAAGGTGCCTTTGGCGGAAATGTTCGGCTATGCCACGGATATCCGGTCTAAAACTCAAGGTCGGGGCATATTCTCGATGGAATTTAGCCACTACGAAGAGGTGCCAAAGAACGTGGCTGAAGCTATCATCGCTAAGAGTAAAGGGAACGCATAACTAGGAAAAAGGAAGATCTAATTTCATGGCACGCGCAAAGTTTGAACGGAATAAACCCCACGTAAATATCGGTACTATAGGTCATGTTGACCACGGCAAAACAACTTTAACGGCTGCTATCACTATGACCCTGGCTGCCTTGGGTCAAGCGGTAGCTAAGGGTTATGATCAAATTGATGCGGCTCCCGAAGAAAAAAAACGGGGAATCACAATCAATACAGCCCACGTTGAGTATGAAACTGAATCTCGTCACTACGCTCACGTAGACTGTCCTGGACACGCTGACTATGTGAAAAACATGATCACTGGTGCGGCGCAAATGGATGGTGCTATTCTCGTGGTGGCAGCAACTGATGGAGCTATGCCCCAAACTAAGGAGCATATCCTGTTGGCACGCCAGGTAGGTGTACCTCGGCTAGTGGTCTTCTTAAACAAGGTTGACCAATTGGACGATGAAGAACTTCTCGAACTCGTAGAACTAGAGTTGCGCGAACTTTTGAGTGAATATGAGTTTGATGGTGATGAATTGCCCATCGTTCGTGGCTCAGGTCTGAAGGCGCTGGAAGTAATGACTGCGAGCCCAAAAACTCAAAAGGGTGAAGATAATTGGGTAGATAAAATCTACGAACTGATGGATGCGGTAGATAGCTACATTCCAACTCCAGAAAGGGATGTGGACAAGCCGTTCCTGATGGCAGTAGAAGACGTATTCTCGATCACTGGTCGTGGTACGGTTGCTACTGGTCGGATTGAGCGCGGTAAGGTGAAAGTGGGCGATACTGTGGAGTTAGTGGGTATTAGAGATACTCGCAATACCACTGTGACTGGGATCGAAATGTTCAAGAAGAGCCTTGATGAAGGGTTGGCTGGGGATAACGCTGGTATCCTGCTGCGCGGTATCCAAAAAGAAGACATTGAACGTGGAATGGTAATCGCCAAGCCCGGTTCGATCACTCCTCACACTCAATTTGAAGGTGAAGTGTACGTGCTCACAGAAAAAGAAGGCGGTCGCAAAACGCCTTTCTTCCCTGGCTACCGTCCTCAGTTCTACGTGCGAACAACTGACGTAACAGGAACCATTAAAGCCTTCACTGCTGATGATGGTAGTGCGGCAGAAATGATTATGCCCGGAGACCGGGTGAAAATGACCGTGGAGTTGATTAACGCGATCGCGATCGAGCAAGGTATGCGCTTTGCGATCCGTGAAGGTGGTCGTACTATCGGTGCAGGTGTTGTTTCTAAGATCCTGAAGTAGTCACTTTTTAAACCTACTCTAGGGGCAGAAAAGTATTACCGATTTGGTAAAATTCTTTTCTGCTCCTTTGTCATCCTGCTAAAACTTACTCTTTGAGGGTGTATGATTAGATCCGGTGGTTTAAGGAAAACCTGGCAAGGTTAACACTTCTGAGTTTCCGGTAATCTTGACCAACAGACCCATCGAAAATCCAACTGTGTAGCCGGAAAACATCCAAGTACTTAGAACCTAGAAAACTTAAAAATGGCAACTATTCAGCAGCAAAAAATTCGGATTCGTCTTAAAGCATTTGACCGTCGTCTGCTTGACACTTCTTGTGAAAAGATTGTAGATACGGCAAATCGGACACAGGCTACAGCTATTGGCCCAATTCCTCTACCAACACGCAAGAAAATTTACTGCGTATTACGTTCTCCTCACGTAGATAAAGATTCGAGAGAACATTTTGAAACTCGGACTCACCGCCGGATCATTGATATCTATCAGCCTTCTTCTAAGACTATTGATGCTTTGATGAAACTTGATTTGCCTGCGGGTGTGGATATTGAAGTTAAACTTTAATGAAAGAAAGGGATTAAGTGTTTTTACACCTGGTCTTTTATCCGTATAAAACTTGAGAAAGCCTTTTAGAAGTGATTCTCAAAGGCTGATTTATTTCTGTTTTGTGGTGGAGATCAGTTAAAGTAAGTAAAGAAACGCCATTACCCTCTGTACTATGCCACCGTCATCCTCGATAGCGGTTCGAGAGCTTCCTCTATTCCCACTGCCAGAAGTAGTTTTGTTTCCCGGTAGACCTTTACCCCTGCATATCTTTGAATTTCGCTACCGAATCATGATGAATACGATTCTGGATAGCGATCGCCGTTTTGGGGTACTACTAATGGAACCATCCGGTAAACCAGCATCAGTAGGTTGCTGTGCGGAAATTGTCCGCTTCCAAAGATTACCAGACGATCGGATGAAAGTACTCACTTTAGGGCAGCAACGTTTTCGAGTTCTGGAATACGTGCGCGAAAAGCCCTACCGAGTTGGTTTAGTAGAATGGATTGAAGATCAACCACCTCAGAGGGAATTGAATTCTTTAGCAACAAATGTAGAACAATTACTGCGGGATGTAGTGCGCCTTTCCGCCAAACTTACAGAACAAAATATTGAATTACCCGATGATATTCCCTCTCTACCGAGAGAGTTATCTTATTGGGTTGCCAGTAACCTGTACGGTGTACCAGCAGAACAACAGATATTGTTAGAAATGCAGGATACTGTATCCCGCTTGGAAAGAGAAGCAGAAATTCTCACTTCTACTCGCAATCATCTGGCTGCTAGGACTGTACTTAAAGATACTCTAAAAGAATGAGCGACGTAGGATTAAACTACGTTGTTGCGCTTCAGCGCTAATCTGGCGCTGAAG
>JBAVZX010000965.1:0-7714 GCA_049589015.1 Phormidium sp.
ATGTATTGTTTTCCGGTAACTTTACTTTCACCATGTTGACGTTCTTGGAAAACATAACCCACTTCAGCTATCCAACGGATTTTTCCTCTACCTAATACTTCAATGAGGATTTTATAACCCAAAGGATTCATTATTCGACCAGCAACACAGGCGCGGCGTACCAAGAAATAACCCGTCATCGGATCGGAAACTCGACTTACCACTTCTGGACAAATAACTAATCCTAAAAGTTGTGCGCCACGAGATAAAAACCGCCGAATAATACTCCATTCACTCACGCCGCCGCCTTCTACGTGACGACTTGCGATCGCTAAATCTGCCCCCCCTTCAATTTCTCTCCAAAGCTGCAACAATAACTCTGGAGGATGCTGAAGATCCCCATCTATTACCCCTAAAACCTCCCCCCTAGCGACTTGCCAACCGCGAATTACGGCTGTAGAAAGTCCCCGTTCCTCCACTCGTCGCATCACTCGCAATTGAGAGTACTCCGAAATTAACTCTGCTGCCACTTCCCAAGTACGATCGGGACTATCATCATCCACCACAATTAGCTCATAAACTCCTGGCATCACTTCATCCAAGAGATGGCACAATTGTCTAATTAGCTGCTTAATGTTTTTCCCTTCGTTGTAAGTCGGAACAACTAAGGAAAACAACAGCGACTCACTCCCCAAATTAACAGGTGCAGCTGGTAAAGCCGGAATTACCAAAGCGCCTGATGGTGCTGTCACCAAAAAGTTAGATTGGCTATTATTCATCTGAGCCAGATTTTAATTATGCAAAAATACGAATTCAAACTTTAACGATAAACTAATCCAGGTTCATAATGCCAATTCTTTATTTTTTCCTGAACTTGCATCACTTATTAGATAAATAGGTAATGGGTGTATACTGATATTAGTTGTGTTGCTTTGCTAATCAAATATTCTTCCTTGGCTTAGTCTGGAAATTCTCCATAAAAGACGATTTTCTCTAGATTTTTACTATGCCTTATACCACTAATCCTCCAGAACTCTCTATAGTAGTGCCTCTCTACAATGAGGAACTGAATATTGATTATCTATTTGAACGCTTAGAATCTGTACTAGAACGGATGGAAAGTACCTACGAAATTGTTTGTGTTAACGATGGCAGTAAGGATAATACTCTTGGATGTTTGATAGACCATCATCACCGTAACCCAGTTATTAAAGTAGTCAACTTATCACGCAATTTTGGTAAAGAAATTGCTCTGACTGCTGGAATTGATTATGCTGTTGGTGCCGCAGTAATTCCCATTGATGCTGACTTACAAGATCCACCAGAATTAATCGGTGAATTGGTGGAAAAATGGCGGGAAGGTTACGATGTGGTTTATGCGACTAGGCGATCGCGTCAAGGAGAAAGTTGGCTAAAAAAGATTACTGCACTAGCTTTTTATAGCACCATTGGTAAAATGAGTCGCGTTCCGATTCCTGCTAATACTGGCGACTTCCGTTTATTAGATCGCAAAGTAGTAGAAGCCTTGAAACAATTACCAGAAAGAACGCGATTTATGAAAGGTTTGTTTGCTTGGGTAGGGTTTAAACAAACTTCTGTAATGTTCGATCGCCAACCCCGCTTAAAAGGCAAAACCACTTGGAATTATTGGCGACTTTGGAACTTTGCCATTGATGGCATTACCTCCTTTAGTTTATTACCTTTAAAAGTTTGGGGTTATCTAGGTTTTATTATTTCTTTTATTTCCTTCCTTTACGCCTCATTCTTAGTAATTCGCACCATAATGTATGGAATTGATTGGCCAGGTTATGCTTCCTTAATGGTAGCTGTACTCTTCTTGGGTGGCATTCAATTATTAACATTAGGAATAATTGGCGAATATTTAGGTCGAGTTTATGAAGAAGTAAAAAAACGACCACTTTATTTAGTCCGAGAGATTTACGGTATTGAATCGCACAATGGAGTAATTACTCCCAAAAATCATCTATTTCCCCCCAAGGAGTAGCACATTGAATTTTAAAACTAGTATGTTTTTACTGACGATAATCTGTTTAGTAGCGACAGGTTTAGCGATTTATTTGTTAGGGGGAATTAACCCAGAACAATTACAACTTTGGTTGAAACAAGCAGGAATTTGGGCTCCAATAATTTACATAGTAATTTATACTATTGCCACAATTTTAGTCATGCCATCCACAGCATTAAACCTCACAGGCGGCGCAATATTTGGCCCTTGGTTAGGGACGCTTTGGACAAGCATTGGCGCAATAGTCGCAGCTGTAGTAGCATTTATTTTTGCCCGCACCTCTGGCAGAGAATTCGTCGCCCGCAAACTCGCAGGAAAGTGGCAAGCAATGGACGCAGAAATGCAACAAGGCGGCTTATTTTATATGTTTGCAATTCGCTTATTGCCAATCATTCCCTACGGATTAGTTAACTTTGCGGCTGGTTTAACTTCCATTCGCTTTCGTGACTATCTTTTAGGAACAATTTTAGGCACAGTTCCGGGAATTTTACCCTTTGTACTCTTAGGAAGTTCTGGTTTACAAGCCATTAGAACAGGTGATATTCTACCTTTAATGGGTGCATTGGCATTAACCGGAATCTTAGTTGGTGGGGCAACTTGGTATCGTCGTCGTCGCCGCAATCCGAAAGCAGAATTAAGCAAAATTGAGCAATCCGATCAAGAATAATTTACCGTCTAATTTTTATCTAAAAAACAATGTTTAGGAGAATAATATGCTAATTGTTTTACCACTAATTGCTTTATTGCTATTAACTTTGGTTTTTTATGAAAAAGGCAACTGTTGGCGGAGTTCAATATTATTTGCTTCCTCAATTTGGGGAATATTATTAGCTGTAATTACAGAAATTTTGAGTCCTGTAAAACTGCTAAATTTTGGCAGTTTAGTCGGATTATGGTTACTCGCAGATTTAACAATAGGATTTTTTTATTGGCAACAGTGGAAGCAAAGAAAAGAGCCAGTAAATGAGCAACAAACTTCACAAATAACCACATTTTTGAAAGTACTTTTAGCCAGCGTAGCATTTATTGTTATTGCTGTTGGTGTAGTTGCTATAGTAGCACCTCCGAATAATTGGGATTCCATGAATTATCACATGGTTAGAGTGATGCACTGGATACAAAATCGCAGTGTTGAAGCTTATCCAGCGCATTACTTACCGCAGATATATATTATGCCTTGGTCTGCGTATGCAATTACTCATTTTCAGATTCTTAGTAATGGCGATCGCTTTGCCAACCTAGTTCAATGGTTAACTATGATTGGTAGCATTATTGGCGTATCACTAATTGCTCAAGAACTAGGTGCTAACATTCGAGGTCAAATTTTTGCAGCAGTTTTCTGTGCCACGATTCCTATGGGAATTTTGCAAGCTTCTAGTACACAAAGCGATTATGTTGTTACCTTTTGGTTAGTAGGTTTAGTTTACTACATTCTGCAAGTAGTAAAAGCACCAATTAATAATCAAATAGCATTTTTTATTGGTGCGAACTTAGGGCTAGCAACCTTAACTAAAGGCACAGCCTATATGTATGCTTTCCTATTTATGATTTGGTTCTTAATAGCCAGTATTAAACAGGTTTACTGGAAAAAACTATGGAAACCATTTTTAATTATTTTCTTTGTTGCCTTATTTCTCAATATTGGCTATTACACCAGAAATATTGAACTATTTGGGCATCCCCTTGGCTCAACTAAAGGATTTGAAGGAACTACCGATCCTCAAGGATTCAAATATACTAATGATATTAACAGTATTCCCATATTCATTTCAAATATTATCAGAAATCTGTCAATTCATGCCGATATAGTCAGAAACTTAGGACTACAACATATTATTCCTCCGCTTACAGGAATAATAGATAAATTGATCCGAATCATTCATCAAATCTTAGGTATAGATATTAATGATTTACGTACAACTCGTAGTGGCCCATTTTACGTAATCGGATTAACTACTAATGAAGATACATCAGGAAATCCACTTCATTTCTTCGTGATACTAGTACTAATGGGGCTTTTATTCAGTTGGAAAAAACTTAGAAAGCAGCGAATTATTTTGATTTATGTGCTAACTCTCATCGGGGGATTTTTGATATTTTGTTGGCTCTTTAAATGGCAACCTTATCATAGTCGTTTACATCTGCCATTATTTGTACTTTTTTCTGCATTCGTAGGAGTTGCACTATCTCAAATTCCAATCCGGTGGGTTAGTAATACTATAGCTGTGCTGCTAATTATAACTTCCTTCAACTGGGTTTTCTTCAATAAAAACCGACCTTTAATCGGAAATGTTAATATTTTCAACCAACCGAGAATAGAACAGTACTTTGTTTCTAGGTCTGCTCTTTACAAACCTTATAGTGAAGTAACGAATTTTATTCTCGATCGAGGTTGTACTAAAGTAGGGTTAAATTTGGAAGATTACTGGGAATATCCCTTCTGGATGCTTTTTCAAAATAATTCACCTACAAAAATCCATTTTGTCAACGTGAATGTTCAAAATGCTTCCCGGAAAGCTGAGGCTACTACTGAGAAAAACCTTCTACCTTGTGCCGTTATCTATAAAAGCAGAACTCCTTTAAAACCGCAAGACAATTCTCAGATTAAATTTAAAAATGCTACTTACACACCCAGTTTGACAATTAATACTGTGAGAGTTTATCTAGAACAAAAACCAAATAAATCGTCATAGATAAAAGTTTTTCTTCAGAATTTAAAACAGGGGCTTGTATCCTTCTTTAGATTTGGTCAAAATGAATAAAGAAGTCCTGTTCTCCTAAAATAGCTGTGATTACTAAAACAGTTGATGCAATTCTCGATCGCGCCCTCGCAGGTTACGATATATCAGAAGCAGAAGGAGTTTTCCTTTTGCAGCAAACAGATACAGATATTATTGCTGCGATTCGTGCAACAGCTGACGAACTGCGAAAACAACAAGTCGGAGATACAGTAACTTATGTAATTAACCGCAACATTA
Organism: Phormidium sp.; assembly: GCA_049589015.1. Taxonomy (GTDB): domain Bacteria; phylum Cyanobacteriota; class Cyanobacteriia; order Cyanobacteriales; family Aerosakkonemataceae; genus Floridanema. The sequence continues at coordinate 4,984 of JBAVZX010000965.1, forward strand.
ACTTTACTAACATCTGCGAACAGCATTGTAGTTTTTGCGCCTTTCGCCGTGACGAAGGCGAAACAGAGGCATACTGGTTAGATTTAAACCAAATTTTAGAAAAAACTACTGATGCAGTGCAAAGAGGCGCTACTGAAATTTGTATGCAGGGAGGACTTAACCCGAAAGCGAAACTTAATGGCACTTCTTTAGATTACTATCTCAACATAATTAAAGGCATCAAAAACGCATTTTCTGAATTACATTTACACGCATTTTCGCCCCAAGAAGTACAATTTATTGCCAGAGAAGATGGATTAACATACACTGAAGTAATCGCCGCTTTCCGAGATGCGGGAGTTGGTTCAATGCCCGGAACTGCTGCGGAAGTTTTAGATGATGAAATACGCCGGGTAATTTGTCCTGAAAAAATTGATACTGCGACTTGGTTAGAAATTATTGGCACTGCACATAAATTAGGTTTACCAACAACAAGTACCATACTTTCGGGACATATTGAAACACCGAAACAGCAAATTAAGCATTTTAGTTTATTACGAAAACTGCAACAAACTGCTAAAGAAAAAGGATTTACTGGTATTACTGAATTTATTGTTTTGCCTTTTGTAGGACAGGAAGCACCGAAGCCGCTACGCCGCCGAGTTGGGAGAGATCAACCTGTTTTATCAGATGCGCTTTTACTGACTGCGGTAGCGAGAATTTTTCTGGGAAATTGGATTATTAACCATCAACCAAGTTGGGTAAAACTGGGTTTAGAAGGTGCGACAACTGCTTTAACTTGGGGCTGTAATGATATTGGTGGGACTTTAATGGAAGAACATATTACAACAATGGCGGGGGCGCGAGGTGGTACTTGCATGGAAGTGTCAATTTTGCAAGCTGCAATTAGTTCTTTGGGACGGATTTATCAGCAACGAGATACAGTTTATCAACGAATTAATTTAGAAAATTTCTCAATTAAGTAAATGACTTTTGGAAAAATTAGGAAATATTGTTAGCGGAGAGGTTTAACTGGGAATTATAAGAGGGTAAAACTCTAATTCGGTTTTTTGTATGTCGAAGTTGTTGAAGTTTGCCTTGTTAACTCTCACGCTACAACCTTTACCAGCACTAGCCCAAGTTGAATCACAATATGGTTTTCCGATTACAGAAACTTCAGCTATGGATTTACCATGTCACATGGTTACTAGTAGGGGAAATACTCTCGACTTGGCAAAGTTATGTGGTGGCGTACCTAGTACAATAACAAAGTCTGTGACTCCAACGGCGCAGCGTGTTCCGGTTCGCAGAAAAAGGCTTAGTTATTCTGGATATGAACAGCAATATGAGAAATTGGCTGAAACTTATCCAGAAGAAAGGGTGAGAAATTTACTTTCGTCCAGTCGTTCTTATACCGAGTCAGTATGTAAACGGTTGGAGGAAGGTAAAACTGTTGAAGAGATACGCACTGAGGACATAGAAAAGTTAAATCAACAAGAGTCAAGTAACCTGATGAACAATGTAGGTAAACAGAACATAGAAATTACTTTGAAAGCAGCGCCTCAATATTATTGTCCTGAAGGTTAATTAAGATGAAAATCAATTGACTTCTAGCAAAATGCGAGTTCTTGTTTTTTAACCGCAGATAAACGCAGATGAACGCAGATAAGAGATGGCGATTTTTGCTGGAGGTTTAATAAGTACGATCGCGCAAAATGTCACTTCGGCTACTGTGCGATCGCGTAGCGTGCCGTAGGCATATCGCTTTTTTTCATCCCGTTTGTTGTAGCGACTTCAGTCGTAAACTGACTAAAGTCGTTACAATGGACTATTGAGGGAAAAATTCTAAATCTAAAATTGGTTCTAAATTATAAGGACACTCTGCGGGGAAATCTTCATAATTGAGAGGGGTTTCTCGAACAGCTAAAGCTAATCCGTATTGATATGCTTGTGCGATCGCTTCTGGTAAATAAGGTTTTAAGCTAGGGCTTTCTTCTAAAAGTTTCAGAATCCGATAACGTTGTTTAGTTACTGCCGATTGTTGTTGAGTCATTCGATTTTAGATTGTTGTCTTTTCTCCCGGTCGCTGCGTCAGTCTTAAGCAATATAATAATTGATTGCACTAGTTGTGGGATGACTTTGGCTTGGGAATGGTAACATTGTCAGGATAAGCCGATTCATTGAATTAAAAATCCCTGGCTTCTCGGCTGTGGGAATTTCTAGATAATGAAGAAAAAAAATAAATCTTCTCTAATCCTAACTTCAGCTGCGATCGCCGCAATAATTACTGGTGGTGCTGCTGCTTACTGGGTATTAATCCAGGAAAAAAACTCGTGGGGAAATTTGCCTGTAGGTGCGGATTTAATTCCCCAAGATGCTTTAATGGCGTTATCTGTTTCCACAAATGAGCAACAATGGCAACAGTTGCGCGAGTTTGGAACCTCACAAAGTCAAGCTGCGTTTGAGCAAAGTTTAGCGAATTTGCGCGATCGCTTTCTCACCGCCAATGGTTACAATTATCAGCAACATATCCAACCTTGGCTAGGTAAACAAGTAACTTTAGCTTTTTTGTCGCCGCCGAAAAAAACCTCCGAGGGTAAACTAACCAAGCAAATTACCCCCGCCACAGAATCAGAAAATTCCGAATCTCAAGCCCCGGAACCAGAAAAACAATCAGTGGTGATGGTGTTACCAATTGATAACACACTTCATGCAAAACAAATATTAGAACAACCTCAAAGTCCGTTTAATA
>JBAVZX010000966.1:0-10783 GCA_049589015.1 Phormidium sp.
CTCTTGTTTCTCCTAATAATTTTCTGCTTAATTATAAGTTTACTTTTTGCCAGAAACAGCTAATTCTGGAGTAGAAGGCAAATTTTCTTTCACCAACAACTCGGCAATTTGCACTGCATTCAAAGCTGCACCTTTACGAATTTGGTCGCCACTGAGCCACAATTCTAAACCATGAGGATTAGAAATATCCTCACGAATCCGACCTACTAAAACATCATCTTTACCGCTTGCTTCCATCGGCATCGGGAAATAATTAGCCTGCCAATCTTCCACCAGTTTAACACCTGGCGACTGGCTCAGGATTTCCCTAGCTTTTTCTACAGGAAAAGACCTGCTAAATTCTAGGTTAATCGCTTCTGAATGCGCCCGCAGGACAGGAACCCGAACACAAGTTGCCGTAATTCGCATTTCTGGGTTAGCAAAAATTTTCCTAGTTTCGTTGACCATTTTCATCTCTTCTTCACAATACCCCAATTCGTTCAACTTGGAGTTATGGGTGAACAAATTAAAAGCCAAAGGATAGGGGAAAATCTCTGTTTTTGCCTGTTCGCCTTGTAAAATTGCTTGGGCCTGTTCCTTCATTTCCTCCATTGCCCTAGCACCCGCACCACTAGCAGATTGGTATGTTGCTGCGACTATTCGCTGTACTGGCTGTACTTGGTGCAAAGGCCAAACTGCCACGGCCATTAAAATCGTCGTACAGTTGGGATTAGCAATAATCCCTTGGTGAGTAAATACTGCTTCGGGATTAACTTCTGGCACCACTAAAGGTACCGTCGGCTCCATGCGAAAAGCACTGGAATTATCAATTACCACTGCCCCAGCTGCCACTGCTTTAGCTGCCCAAACTCTCGAAGTCGAAGCTCCAGCCGAAGCCAAGACTATATCCACATTCTTAAACGCATCTTCTGCCACTGCTTCCACTGGCAGATTTTCTCCGGCAAACTCGATAGTCCGTCCAGCAGAACGCGGCGAAGCCAATAATTTTAAATCAGCCAGGGGAAACTGACGACTTGCCAACAATTCTAGGAATTCCGTACCTACTGCTCCTGTTGCGCCTAAAATTGCTACTCGATAGGTTTTTGACAAAGTACATTCCTCCAAATATTGATGCTACAAGGTTGAGATTTCGTTAAGTATATGTTCTAGTTGTGAGTTTTTCTCCAGCCCTACAGATTTTTTGTTTCAGGATTTCTGCTGTTCGCCTTAACTAGGGTTAGCAGACAATCTTAACCAATTGACTCTGTGAGTAACCAGATTGCTTAAGTTCTTGAATGCGATCGATTATTTATTGTTTAGCTATTCTGTAATTTAAAAACATATACACTAATTATGCAAATTTTCCAAAATTCTTGACCATATAGATTCAAGATTATCGTGAGATTTGGCAACAAATGAGTATGCTATATGTACTATCATCAGATACGAAACCAAAACAGAAAAGCACCACCTCACGCTTGAGGCTGAAGTCAGAACAGACTTATGACTCATCTAGTTTGGCCAATATACCAGATCTGCTGGGTGCTTGCACCAGCATATCACGGTGTAAGACCTCTGATCGGGGGTAGTCCAAAAGTTGAGAGTAGTACACCCTCCAAAAAGAGGCTGAGGTTAAGCTAACAGGCGGTTGCTGGAAAAGCCAGGGCAAGCATAGCTGGAAAAATCAAGTCCTCGCCCCTGTTTTAGCAAGAAAACACTAAATTTCAGTTATTCGGAACCGGAAAATTCATGAAAGTCACCCAGGAAAAGCTTCCCGCTAGCCAGATTGGTCTGGAAATAGAAATTCCCCCTGAAATGTCCAAAAAAGCTTACGAGCAGGTTTTACAAGACCTAACTCGCACTGCCAACATTCCTGGGTTTCGCAAAGGCAAAGTACCTCGGCAAATACTTCTCCAGCGGTTTGGTACAGCGCGACTCAAAGCAGCTACTTTGGAAGATTTGATTCGCGATGGTGTACAACAAGCGGTGAAGCAAGAACAGATCAACGCCATTGGGGAATTTTATCTCAGTACTTCCCAAGAGGAATTAGCTGAGAATTTTGAACCAGGAAAACCATTGACTTTCTCTGTGAAGGTGGATGTGCCGCCAGAGGTGAAACTGAACCAATATACTGGTTTAAGCATTAAGGCTGAAGAAGTTAAGTATGATCCAGAGCAAGTTGAGCGATTTTTGACCGAACGTCGCCAAGAAAACGCTACTTTAATTCCTGTGGAAGGGAGAGTCGCTGAATCAGGAGATGTAGCTGTTGTAGATTTTAAGGGTCGGATAGTGGGTGAAGGCGAAGCTGAGGAAACCCCCATTCCTGGTGGCGAAGCTGAGGACTTTCAAGTAGAACTAGCGGAAGGAAGGTTTATCGAAGGGTTTGTAGATGGGATTGTGGGTATGAATCCTGGGGAAACTAAGGAGATTTCGGTAACATTTCCCCAAGAGTATCCACAACAAGATTTAGCAGGTAAACCAGCTGTCTTTACGATTACCCTCAAAGAACTCAAAGAGAAAGAGTTACGAGAACTTAATGATGATTTTGCTCAAGAAGTCAGTGAGTTTCAAACTTTGGCAGAGTTAAGAGAAAGCCTGGAAAAGAGGTTTCAAGAGGTATCACAAAACAAGACACAAAGCAACAAAACAGAAGCTATTCTTAAAGAATTGCAAAACCAGGTGGAAGTAGATTTGCCAGAAACTCTGATTCAGCAGGAAGTTGATGCGATGCTGACTCAGACGGCGGTTCGGCTGAGTAACCAAGGGGTAGATGTGAGAAAACTGTTTACTCAGGATATGGTCACGCAAATGCGGCAAGCATCGCGTGGTGATGCGATCGAACGTTTAAAGCGTTCTTTAGCTCTCAAAGAAGTGGCAAAAATAGAATCTATTCAAGTAGAAGCAGCTGCCATTGAAGCCAAAATTCAAGAGTTAACTCAGGAATTTGCTGACGATAATATCGATCCTGAAAGGATGCGAGAATTCGTAGAAGAGGACTTACTCAAAGATAAAATCATTACCTGGTTGACAGAACATTCAAATATTGAGCTAGTGCCGGAAGGTACATTAAGCAGCAATACTTCAGAAGCAACCGAGTCAACAACAGAAGCAACAGATACTCCAGAAACAACCGAGTCAACAACGACGGAAGCTAGCTCAGAAACAACATCCAGCGCCACTGAATAGTTAATGCAGCGGATAGATACTAGTGGGAATACATAATTTATTCAGGCCATAGTTGAGAACTAGTGAATTTTTCCACTAAAGGCTTGTGAGTATGATTCTCACTAGTATAAAATTGATAGTTACAAAATAACTAAATTTTGATAAGTATTGCCAAAACTTTTAGCTATTTGTACAGAGGCAGAACTAAGGAAAGGAAAAAGTTTCAGGAAATCGCCAAAATTAGTGTTATTCGATATAAGCGATATATTTAGCTATCTCAAATCTAGATCTGTTGACTCCCGCTACACCTGTTCGCCTAGCGTGCCAAAAGCATAAAATTAGCGGTGAGATAAATCGATCTTCACAAATAAAACAAATAAACTGACCATAGGGAGACATTCTTGAGTAATTAATGTTAGGTTTAAATTGGCTATCTGAACGGAGTCTGATCACGAAAACCAAGTGTCCGGGACTCTTTTCCCAGCCAAAGACTTCGTAGTACGGTAAGGCAGACCGGATTTCAAGCCTGTGGAGAGTGAGTAAGACGTATTAATGTTCGCATTAATACGCATCACTCGATGAATCAGGAATCCCCGCTACATTGCTTTGCAATTAGCGCTGGGAGTGTCAACCCATCTACTCGTCTTCCAGTTTGCGCCTTATGGAAATTCACAGCCAAAGCCCAAAGAATATGCTCCCAATGGTAGTAGAACAAACTGGCATGGGGGAACGAGCTTATGATATTTACTCGCGTCTGTTGCGGGAAAGAATAGTGTTTCTGGGTACACAAGTTGATGATGATGTCGCAGACTCATTAGTAGCTCAATTGCTATTCTTGGATGCTGAAGACCCAGAAAAAGACATCCAACTCTATATCAACTCTCCAGGGGGATCAGTGACAGCAGGGATGGCAATCTACGACACAATGCAGCAGATTCGCCCTAATATAGTCACTATATGTTATGGCTTAGCTGCTAGTATGGGAGCGTTTTTACTTACTGCTGGAACCCGTGGTAAACGGATGTCTCTGCCTAACTCCCGAATTATGATTCACCAACCGTTAGGTGGTGCTCAAGGTCAAGCAGTGGACATTGAGATTCAGGCCAAGGAAATTCTTTATCATAAACGTAAGTTAAATGAGTTATTGGCCTATCATACGGGGCAACCTCTAGATAAAGTAGAAGTAGAAACCGATCGCGACTTCTTTATGTCAGCAGCTGAGGCTAAAGACTACGGTCTAATCGATCAGGTAATTACCAAACAAAACATCCCCCTGTCGGGAAACGCCGTTACCACACTCAAATAAGAGGCAGTTATGTCTAAATACGACTCCCATTTAAAATGTTCCTTTTGTGGCAAGTCTCAGGAGCAAGTACGCAAACTGATTGCTGGGCCGGGAGTCTATATCTGTGATGAATGTGTTGACCTGTGTAACGAAATATTAGAGGAGGAGTTGTTGGATGCGAGTCCTTCAACTCCGCAAGCAACAAACAGGCCAGAACCACCACAGAAGCGGCGTTCCCGCTCGGCTCCGCTTTCGTTGCATCAAATTCCCAAACCCAGAGAGATTAAGAAGTATTTAGATGAATATGTAATCGGTCAAAATGAAGCAAAGAAAGTCCTATCGGTAGCTGTCTATAATCACTACAAGCGTCTCAGCTTTGTACAGTCAAAAAATAATGGCAAACAAAGTCCTGATGACAGTGTGGAATTACAGAAGTCAAATATTTTGCTGATGGGGCCAACTGGCTGTGGTAAAACATTGTTGGCGCAAACCTTAGCTACTATGCTGGATGTGCCGTTTGCAGTGGCAGACGCGACAACTCTGACAGAGGCGGGTTACGTTGGCGAAGATGTGGAAAACATCTTACTCCGGTTGCTTCAGGTGGCAGATTTCGATGTGGAAGAAGCCCAACGGGGGATTATCTACATCGATGAAATCGACAAGATTGCCCGCAAGAGCGAAAATCCTTCGATTACCAGAGATGTGTCTGGGGAAGGGGTACAGCAAGCTTTATTGAAAATGTTGGAAGGAACGGTGGCTAATGTGCCGCCCCAAGGTGGACGCAAACACCCCTACCAAGACTGTATCCAACTCGATACCAGCAATATCCTGTTTATCTGTGGTGGTGCCTTCGTTGGTTTAGAAAAGATTATCGAACAACGGATTGGCAAACGCAGCTTTATGGGATTTGAGGTTGATCTCAATGGAGCGGAGATTAGTAAACCAAGGGAAAAGAGAACGGCTGATCTTCTGAAGCATTTGGAACCGGATGATTTGGTGAAGTTTGGCATGATTCCAGAGTTTATCGGTCGGGTGCCAGTGGTGGGAATAGTTGAGCCTTTGGATGAGGAGAGCTTGACGGTAATCTTGACTGAACCACGGAATGCTTTAGTTAAGCAGTACCAAAAATTGCTGAAGATGGATAATGTCCAATTAGAGTTTAAACCAGAGGCGGTGAAAGCGATCGCGCAAGAAGCCTATCGCCGTAAAACTGGTGCTAGAGCATTACGGGGAATTGTGGAAGAGATTATGCTAGATGTCATGTATGAGTTGCCTTCGCGCAAAGATGTGACTCGTTGCATGATTACCAAGGAAATGGTAGAAAAACGCTCTACTGCCGAACTCTTATTGCATCCTTCCTCTTTACCAAAGCCAGAATCAGCGTAAAATGATCCTTGGTCGTTGGTAGTGGGTAGTTGGTAGGAACAAATTAAATCTACATAACTACCTATTTGTGGAAAACGAATGACCAATGATTAATGATTAATGACTAATGACTAAATGACTAATGACTAATGACTAATGCCATTAATTAAAATTCGTGGTGTCGAGCATTTTTACGAATGGATTCGCAGTCAAACTGGTAAAACAAAACCAGTAATGGTTTTTGTTCATGGTTGGGCGGGTTCTGGCAGATATTGGGAAAGTACAGCTGAAGCTTTAGCAGATGATTTTGATTGTTTACTTTACGATTTGCGCGGTTTTGGTCGTTCCCGTTTGCCTTTATTAGAAGTAGCAGATGCAGCTAGTTTGACTTATGAACTGGAAGAATATGCCAAAGATTTAGCAGCATTATTAGATGCCTTTGAGTTAGAAAGAGTTTATCTTAATGCTCACTCAATGGGTGCTTCTGTGGCGACACTGTTTTTAAATTTGTACCCCCAGCGAGTGGAAAGGGCAATTTTAACTTGTAGCGGCATTTTTGAGTATGACGAAAAAGCTTTTGCTGCTTTTCATAAATTTGGCGGTTATGTGGTGAAAGTTCGTCCGCGATGGTTAGGCAAAATTCCCTTTGTGGATAAACTTTTCATGAAGCGGTTTTTATATCGTCCCTTACCAACGGCGATTAGTCGAGCTTTTTTAGATGATTTTCTTACAGCAGATTATGAGGCGGCTTTAGGGACTATTTTTACTTCTGTGAGTAAGGAAGCATCAGAAGTAATGCCGCAAGAATTTGCTAAATTAACAGTGCGAACTTTGTTAGTTTCGGGGGAATTTGACCAAATTATTCCGGCGAAAATGGGGCAACAAGCGGCGAATTTAAGCGATCGGGTTGAGTATGTTTTAATGCCTAAAACTGGCCATTTTCCAATGTTGGAAGATGCAGAAACTTATTTGCAAAAAGTGAGAGAATTTTTAGGAATTTGTAACGAAGGGAAGGCTTAATTATCTTGGTTGAAATTGAGTTAATAACCAAGCATAAACTTGCCCTTGATTCATTTCACGAGTACGCCGGAAAGCTTCATTTAATAAAGAAATTTCTAATCCTGGCAATACATGGGATTGAGTAATCCGGCGACTGCCATTATTTTCAATTAAAAAAGCAATAACTTGTAGGTTTGGTACATCGACAATCCAGTATTCAGTTACTTTCAAATCCTCATATATTAGACGTTTTTCGCCTTTATCATCAGCTAATGAGGTGTTAGCTACTTCTATAACTAAGGTTGGTGGCGGATAAATATCTAGGTCAATGATAGAAGTTCCATAAGGAATGACGTTTGCGTTTTCACCTATGTAATAAGATACGTCGGGTTGCACTTCTTGAATGCCTGTTTTACGGTAAGTGCAGTTATCTTTGCCAGTTAAAGCAATTTGTCTGAGTGCAGCAAACAAGCCCACAGCGACAATAATTACAGTATGATCGCTAGCATGGTCGTTTCCTACTGGGGGCATTTCAATCCTCATTCGTTGATTGTGATAGTAAGATTTTGCTTTTTTATATATTGGATTGTCAAGTATTTGAATATATTCATACCAAGTAGCTTTTGTCCAGGTGTCGATCGCTATTTTTGTCGGAATTTGGCTCATAATTTACCTCTGTTAAAATCAAGGTAGAAATAGTTGAGAGAAGGGAATTTCAATTGTGGGAAAAGCTAATGGTGAAATCCCATCATTCACAGTTAAAACAATTTCTTGTTGACAACCTGATGGGGTGGGATTTCGGAAAATATAAACGCGCCGTTCGTTAATATCTAAAATCCAATAATCACCGATATTTGCTTTGGCATAAATCGGTGCTTTTTCTTGGCGATCGATGTTTAAAGTACTGTAGGCAATTTCAATTAAAAGGAAAATATCGTTAGCATTGGGGTGGCGATCGCCATAAGCATTTGGATCAATGCGAACTACAGCAATATCCGGTTCTGGTTCGGAAGTAGAAAGTGTAATGGGTAACTGAACTCGAATTTCTGCCAGATCTCGGAATAGATTTTGTAAAAAGCGATCGCTACGTTGGGTTGTACCAGCATGAAGTGGAAGTTGGGGACTCATTTGGATAATTCTACCTTCTAAAAGTTCAACTTGATCGTCGGTAGTCAGAATACCAGCTTCGATCATGCGATGATATTCTTCCACAGTCCACAAGCGAATTTCAGTAGTAGTCATTTGATGAGCCTCAATTTGATTTAACTTTAATTAAAAGTCAACCAACTAAAAATTTGTTCAGCTGTTAGTTGTAAAGGAATTCCATTAATCACAGGTAACTGACTAGCACCTTGAAAAATTTCCACTTGCTGACCGGGAAATATGGCGAGAATGCTTTCTGTTTCTGCGTCTATCAACCAACCCAAGTCGGTGCCATTTCGGGAACAATGCAATAATTTTTTCAGCACTAATGTTTGTTTTTGGTCAGGTGAAACAATTTCGATCGCCCAATCAGGATAAATTTCAAAGCGATTAGCAATTCTCCCAGATGATTGAACTGGGATTCTTTCCCAGTGGAATACAGACACATCAGGTACAATTGATTCCCCTGCAAAAGTGCAGCGTAATTCAGGAAATGCTATAGCAATTTTTTGGCTTTTAGCTACTTGATTAATTGCGTCACAGATAGAAATTTGTAGTAAACTATGTTCCCCTTGTCGGATGGGTTTTTGGATGATTCCTCCATTGATGAATTCCAATGCAGGTTTAGTTTCAGGAAATTGGAAAAAATCTTCTAGACTGTTTTGGGATTGAATGTTTTTGTTCATAGATGGTTCACCCTAAACCTAATTCTCGCTTGAGTAAGTTAATAGAATTAATGCCAATGTAATTTTCACAACAAACTAATTGTGGGGGACGAATTAAATCCTCTCTTGCTGTTATGACAGCATCTTTAACTGTCGTAAAACTGGCTGGATCGCTAATAATAACTCTAGCACTGCGAACTAAAGCATTAAGTTTATAAGTATCGCCTTTTTGGGCGGTCATTACTAGTAAATCTTCACCGCGTAAACTGTGAATAATTACTTCTGAGGCTCGGAGAATACCAGAACTGAGACTAACTAAACCCAAACAACTATCTTTTGGTAAAGTGCTGACAATTTGAATTTCTTTGCTGTAGTCGTAGATATCGATCGGAATTACCCGCACAGATTTTGGCGCAACGATCGCTTCTGCTTCGCCAATAAAATAGCGACTAGTGACAACTGTACCAGAATGAGTTTGTTCTAAAGATTTTGCTAGTTGTTCTAAGGGTACTAATTGCACAGGAATACCCAAAGCTTGTTCTAATTCTTGTACCATTAATTCGCCAACTCCAATATCATAAATTGGTGCGGTGACAAGAACACGAGCGCTACAACGTAACCGCCAATCAATTTCTCCTAAAAATAACTCTCTGGCTTGGCTAAGACTACAACCTTGTGCTAAAAGTTTATCTAAGCTTTCTTGGACAATTTTACTAGCGTCGGGATATTGTTCGAGGATAGGGGATTTAATTTTGGTTCCGCCTTCGTGACCTTGAGCGCGAACATAAATTCCTGACCCAGCTTGGGAGTCAACTAATCCAATCTCTTCTAAATGACGATAGACTTTGCTAATAGTGTTGCGATGTAAACCCGTTTGCATTGCTAATGCTCTGGTGCTGGGAAGGCGATGTCCAGGCGGAAATTGACGGGATGCGATCGCAAACCTAATTTGATTAAATAGCTGAGTAGAAGCCGGGATTTCGCTATCAGGCTGAATATGAAATTGAACCATACTAGAGCCTCCAGGGACTCCAAATAAGTAATTAACAGCAATACTGGTGTAGACACCAGGAAATTCTATTTTTATCTACATCTTCAGTTTATGGTTATCCTGTCCAAAACTGGTTATCAGAAAATGGCGATAATTGCATCTTACTTAATGCTGAAGCCGAAAAATTTGACTAGAATGGGTGATTTACAAGGGTTGATGCTTTCTATGCAGGTTAATCAACTAAAATCTAAGCGGTGATATCACGAGAGTCATAAATCATCATGACAGACCTAGAGATTCGCAAAAACCATGTCAAAATTCTTCATGGCGATCTGCAAATAGATGCTTATTTGGCTCAACCTACAGGCCCATTGTCTTTTCCTGGGGTAATAGTAATCCAGGAGATTTTCGGGGTCAATACTCATATTCGAGAGGTGACAGAACGTATTGCTAAGCAAGGTTATGTAGCGATCGCACCTGCGATCTACCAACGCCAAGCACCTGGATATGAAGCTGGTTATACTCCCGAAGATATTCAAGAAGGAAGAAAATATAAGGAGCAAACCAAAGCTTCCGAATTACTCAGCGATATCCAGGCCACAATTAATTATCTCCAAAACCTCCCCGAAGTTAAACCAGATGGTTTTGGTTGTATTGGTTTTTGTTTTGGCGGTCATGTGGCTTATTTGGCGGCAACTTTACCTAAAATTAAAGCTACTGCTTCTTTCTATGGTGCTGGAATTACAACGATGACTCCTGGCGGTGGTGAACCAACTATTACTAGGACTAAGGATATTCAGGGAACAATTTATGCCTTTTTTGGCACGGCTGATGCTAGTATTCCGCCAGAACAGGTTGACCAAATGGAAGCGGAGTTAACAAAAAATCACATTCATCATCGTATCTTTCGCTACGATGGAGTAGATCACGGTTTCTTTTGTGACCACCGTAGTAGTTACGATCCAAAAGCGGCTGAAGCAGCTTGGCAACAAGTTAAGCAATTGTTTCAAATGAATCTCGTAGTCGAGAATTGATGTGAGGGAAAAAGTGGTAAGCCATTTTCAAATGTTTACCGAAAAACGTGAGTGAAAGCCCCTAGCTTTAGATATGGGGATGAAACGCACGCCCGCGGTTTTAACCGCAGTCCAAGTTAGATCTGGTTTTCTAACTTTAATGTATAATGGTTTCAAG
>JBAVZX010000967.1:0-5067 GCA_049589015.1 Phormidium sp.
CAACTCACCCTCACCGGAGTAGTTGCCAGCTTAGATGGCAAAACATTGGTCAAAGATACCATTGCCGGAAATGTTACCGAAGCCGAACAAATGGGCACCCAACTAGCACACAAATTACGCGAACAGGGAGCCGAGGAAATTTTAGCAGAAATTTTTGCTGAAGTTGGACGGTAACATAGATGAGTTATGAGTTATGAGTTTTGAATTAACTTAAAACTCAAAACTTAAAACTCAAAACTTTCTAGAAGCAGTATTCTTTCTTGCTAAACTTCTGTAACGAACTATTTCAGGCAACCCCAAAAAAAAATGCGGATTCTATTTGTTGCAGCTGAAGCAGCCCCCCTAGCAAAAATAGGCGGTATGGGGGATGTCGTTGGTGCCCTGCCCAAAGTCCTCAGAAAAATGGGGCATGACGTTCGGCTCTTTATGCCTTACTATGGCTTCTTGCCGGACAAAATGGACGTTCCCAAAGCCCCTGTATGGAACGGCAGTGCTATGGGGCAAGACTTCGCTGTGTATCAGACTCTCTTCCCCAACAGCGATGTTCCCTTGTATTTATTCGGTCATCCAGCATTCTGGCCCCGACGGATTTATTTTGGAGAAGACGAAGATTGGCGGTTTACCCTGTTTTCCAATGGCGCAGCCGAGTTTGCCTGGAACTACTGGAAACCAGATATTATTCACTGCCATGACTGGCACACGGGGATGATTCCTGTATGGATGAATGAAGACCCGACTATTAAAACAGTCTTTACGATTCACAACTTGGCATATCAAGGCCCTTGGCGTTGGCGTTTGGAACAAATTACCTGGTGTCCTTGGTATATGCAAGGTGATAACGCGATGGCAGCAGCGATTTTGTTTGCTGACAAAGTGAATACAGTTTCTCCTACTTATGCCGACCAAATTAAGACTCCGGCTCACGGTGAGCGGATGGAAGGTTTGTTATCTTACGTCAGTGGCAAGTTAAGCGGTATTCTCAACGGCATTGATACTACTAGTTACGACCCAGCTACAGACAAACACATAGCCAGAAACTTCTCAGTCGATAATATTGAAGAACGCCGCTTCAACAAAGTTGCTCTCCAAGAAGAGGTCGGTTTGGAAGTGAATGCTAATGCTTTTTTACTTGGCTTGGTGTCGCGGTTGGTAGAACAGAAGGGGATTGATCTGATGATTCAGATTTTAGACCGCTTCATGTGCTATACAGATTCTCAGTTTATCCTTTTGGGTTTGGGCGATCCTTACTACGAAAACCAAATGTGGCAAATTGCTTCTCGTTATCGTGGTCGGATGTCTGCTTATATCCTGCAAAGTGATTCTTTGGCAAGAAGGGTTTATGCTGGGACGGATGCTTTCTTGATGCCCAGCCGTTTTGAGCCTTGCGGAATTAGTCAAATGTTGGCAATGCGTTATGGTTCTGTGCCAGTTGTGCGGCGTACTGGTGGTTTGGTTGATACTGTTACTCACCATGAACCGACGGAACACGCAGGTACAGGTTACTGTTTTGACCGCTACGAACCTTTAGACCTTTATACCTCTCTAGTTCGGACGTGGGAAGCTTTCCGGTACAAGAAGGAATGGCGCGAATTACAACAACGTGGAATGCGGATGGATTTCAGCTGGGATAAGTCTGCTATTGAATACGAGAAGTTGTACCAATCTCTTGTTAATCCTTCAACTGATCAACAACCAGAATTAGCTAATGCTTAAAGCTGAGGTGCAGTTGTGCTAATTTTTGTTGATTTTGGTTGACAATTTAAGTGCGATCGCTCTTTGTGGTGCGATCGCATTTTATTTTCCCAACTTTCGCCCCTACAGAACACTAAAAACAAATTATTCTGCGTTTGTTTCATGGCGATCGTTATTTTTATCCTCATTTCTATACTTATTAATCAAACAGACAATTGCTAACGGAGTTACCGCAATACCAACAAACAAATTGCAGGTGTAAAGAGTAGCTAAACCAGACGCAGTTGCTAAAGCATCTAGGATAAAATCAGCGTGTTTGCGTTTCATAAAATGCCTCTTAAAGCTCATATTTTTATGAAACAACACTCAATCACAAGTACAATCACAAGCAGATAAAAGTAATTCCCAATTTTTTCCCAAATTATTCCCAACTTAATCCCAAGCTGTATTTAAGAACTTGTTATTTGCTGCAAAAACCGCCTCATAATTAATATTTTTGTTGGCAATTGAAAATTTAATTACTGTAGGGGCGAAGCATTCGGGCGACAATTTATGAGACTCAACCAAGATCTCACTATCCGAATGCTTCGCCCTTCCCCGCGACAAACTTACACCAAGACAGGGCGTTCGCGTAGCGTGCCGTAGGCATTAGCATTTGGATATAAATATCTTTTGTGGGTTACGTAAATTATCGCCCAAATGCTATAGCGCTATCGCGCATGGCTTCGCTAACGCCCCTACAAAATTTCTATTTCAGAAGTTTGCTATACTGAGTAAAAATTATTTCACCTTGAATATGTCTCGCTCTCTCAGGGTTCGCGTAGAATGTATTGATAAAGTTAAACTGGCGCTTAAACGCAACGGCTTTTCACGTCAGATAGATTTAGCTGAAGATATCAAGATTTCTAAAAATACAGTTAACAAATTTTTTACTGGTAAAGCGATCGATCATTTAAACTTTATCGAAATTTGTACTAAGGTTTGTTTAAATTGGCAAGAAATAGCAGATTTAAGAGATTTAACTGAGTCAGAAGTGCAGGAAGCGGAAACCAAAACTGCACAACAAACGGTATCTGTCCCGGTTGAAGTTAACGGCGATGTTGAGGCGAATTTAACGGATAACGACGCTACCGAGAGAAAGGAAACAACAGCAAAACGGGTGATTTTACAACAAGCAATTCCTAATGTACCTGTTTGGAAAGGGCGAGATGAATTGCTGAAAAAACTACAAACTAAATTAGAAACCCGGTTTCTCGAAGAAACCGGGTTTCTGACACCACCAACAACACCCAAGGTATTAGCAATAATTGGACAAGGGGGTATTGGTAAAACTAGTTTAGCTGTGAAACTTTTGGAGGCTGTTGGTGTTAACTTATCAACTCGTAGTTTAGCAACAGATTCTCCTTATGATTGTGTGATGTATTTCAAGGCGCAGGAGGGGACGAGTTTTGATGATGTGGCGGAGTTTCTGTTAGCTGGGTTGGGAATTGAAACAGCGGAACCTTTGAAAACTGCTGAGGAAAAAATTGGGAGAATTATTGCAGGTTTGGCAGAAAGTCGCTGTCTTTTGCTGTTAGATAACTTGGAAACTATTTTACACCCTGCGAATGAGGCAAATGAAGAGGAAGAGGCAGGCAGGATGCCTACCCTACGGGCACATAGGGCTATTGCGCCGGATTGGGGTAAATTGTTAAATGCTTTGGTTTATCAGCAGCATAATTCCCAAACTATTTTAACTAGTCGGGAAGTTCCGGCAGATTTGGCTGATTGCCGCTATGATGGGGCGGAACCTGATTCGGAATTGGTGCATATTGAAACAGTTTCGGGTGTGGATGTTGGGGCGGGTGTGGAGATTTTGCAACAGCGCCAATTGCGGGATAATTTATCTGATTTAGAGTGGGTTTCGCTTCGGGTTGAAGGTCATGTTTTTTTGTTGACTCAATTGGCGGCTATTGGTAAAGGTAAACCTGGATTTTTGCGGAAGCATCCCGAATTGGTGACGAAAAAAGCTGAACCGATTTTAACTGAACAGTTGGCAAGGCAAAGTGCTGCGGCGCGAGATTTACTCAAGCGGATGTGTGTTTTGCGCGTTCCTATTGATGTTAATGGTTTGACTTTTTTGCGATTATATACGGATGATTGGGAAAAAGATAATCGTTTAATGATTGCAGCAGAGTTAAATAAAGCTGTTGAATTTACCGAAGAGGAAATTAGCGAAACAGAAGCGATTTTAGAACGGCTAGTTGATAGTAGTTTGGTGCAGTATCGCTACGATGAAGAGAAATGTAAGTTATTTTACAACTTACATCAGGTTATTTCAGAGTTTATGCAAAAACAATACGATGAACTGCCTAATTTGTTTAAGAGAGTCTACTCGTTTTATCGCTCAGTTAAAAACGTTAAAATACCTAAAAGTATGGAGGATTTGCAACCCTTTGGAGAAGTGGCACTGTTTACATTAAATATAGGAGATGAAAGAGAACAGCTAGATTTGATGGCGGCTATAATGAATTACGCTATCCGCTTTGGGCATGGGAATGCTTTGGAAAATTTACTGTTGCAACATCCAACAGTTACAGAAAATCATAATCAGGCAGAAGCTTTAATGGCTATAGGTGTTTTCCATCGTGATGTTGGAAATTGGGATGAAGCAGAAAGGTGTTTTCAGGAAGCTTTAGCTATTGCACTAGAAGAAGGCAACAATAGTAACATAGCTGCCGCATGGGGACATTTGGGAAAAATAGAGTATAAACGCGGCAATTGGGAAGAAGCTGAACGTCTGTATCGGCAATTTTTGGAAATTGAAACTCAATTAGGCGATCGGGCTGGGATGGCATCTTCTTGGGGATTGTTGGGAGATATTGAACGAAATCGCGGCAATTGGGAAGAAGCGGAACGTCTCTATCGCCAATCTTTGGATTTGAGTACTCAAATAGGCGATCGGGTTGGGATGGCAAGATCGATTGGATCGCTAGGAGAAGTTGAACTCGGTAGAGGTAATTTAGATGCGGCAGAGCATTTTTTAACTGATGCTTTAGAAAGATTTCAAGAACTAGGAGATATTAAGTATATTGCTGAAGCTACTTTTCGTCTTGCCCAAGTTTGGCAAAAGCGCAATAACACCGAACTCGCCCAACAACATTACAACACCGCCCATCAAATCTTTCAACAATTAGGTGCAGCAAAAGACTTAGAAAGAATCGAGAGAGAATGGAACAAATTAAACTCATAGCCTATGCAACTTAGATCCCCGACTTCTTAAAGAAGTCGGGGATCTGTGTACCCAAATTTTGTATGACAAAAACATTACTTGCTATCTTAGAAGCCAACAAATTTATGCGTACAAATGAAGAAATCGCTGCATTTGAAACAGCC
>JBAVZX010000968.1:0-3558 GCA_049589015.1 Phormidium sp.
GTCTGTGATTGTACCTAGTTTATTTTCTCATGATACAGACGAAAAAGATTTATCTAAGCCTAAGTCTGAAGCTGTCAAACAGCCAGAAGGTAAAGGAGTTTTAGGGTTTGTTGGGAATAAATTATGGTCTAAGTCTCCTCAAGAAAATGTAGCCCAAGCACAAAAAGTTAAAAAGAGAGTTGGTCAAGGTATTTCTTTAGCTAAAAAGCTCAACAATGTTGTGAATAAGGAGTAAAAAATAAGTAGCGATCGCATTTTTCGATTTTTGGGGGAGAGTGCGATCGTCTTTTATTGTCAAAGTATAACTTTCTTGAGGCGTGTTATGTCTGACTTAGAAACCTTGATTAACGAACTAGCAACACTTATCGATGAATCAAAACTTACTATTGGAAATTCATCTAAAATCAACCGAGAAATCTCTCGATTAAATGATGTTCAAATAAAGTTACTTGTTATTTATAATGAGCTAAATAGTGCCAAAGAGTTTGAACAAAATAAAAATATGGCAATGGGTATGCTTAAATTTATTGCCCCTATTGCTGGGTTTTTTATTCCAGGTGGCTTTTTAGTAGACTTCCTAGTAGGTGGCGCTTTAAAAGCTGCTGCATATAAGTTTGGTGAAACAGACACACAACTAACTCTGGAAGATTTAGTTGAAAGAATTCCTCACTTTGTAGGTTGGAGTGAAACTTTAAGAGAAATTGCCAAAGATTTATTAAATACTTCCGATTTTTTCACAGTTTTAGACACTGAAATAAAACATCCTATATTGACTGAACAATTCAGACAAATAAGTGAAAAATTAAACATTCATTTAGAATTTGGAGATGAGCCAACTTTAAAGGAACAGCTTCAGCAAATAAAGACGGCTCAAAAGGACTTAAAGCAAATCCAACCAAAAATAGATACAATTTTACAAAATTCTGCAACTTTACAAAATTATGAAGACAGTAAAGACATAGCTGAAATAATAAAAGTTCTACTAATGTTCTTCGGAAATACTATTTTTGCTATTGAATGGATTGATGAAGAAGAAGGGCTGATCATCTCCTTTGAAGATCAGGTAGTAGCAGTAGGAAATGTAATTGGTGAGTGTCTTTCTATCAAAGAAAAAGCCAATGCTTTAGTTTTACAATCTAACAGTTTAAGAGGACAAGCAGAACAATCAATCAAACAGTTAGAAGAAGAACGTCGTCGCCAAGAAGAACAAGAAAAACGCCGCCAAGCAGAAGAAGAAAACTGCCGCCAAGTAGAAGAACCAAAACAGAGAGAAACCACACCAATCAGAATTCAAAACGAACAAATAAAACCACCAATTAAACGTAGTCGCTTTCCCATAAAAGCCTTATTAGCTGCATCAACTGTCGCCGCTTTAGGTTATGCAGGTTGGACAAGCGGAATCGCAACCCCACAGATTCAGCAGTTATTAAATAACCTACAGCTTTCGCAAAATACAAATGAACAAAAACCTAACTCTCAACCACAAACATCTGTTAATTTAGAAACTGCTCAAAAGCCTAATCTTGAGCAACAAACATCAGTAAACTTAGGAGTTTTACAAACACCAAACCCTGAAGTACAGACATCTACAAATTTAGAAACTTCCCAAAAACCAAATATTGAACCAGAGACATCGGTAAACTCAGAAGCTATCCAAAAACCAAATTCCGAACAACAAGCAGCAGCAAATTTAGAAACAGCCCAAAAACTAGCAATGGAAGCTGCTGTGATGACTCAAAACTCACCTCATCCCCTGGAAATTTGGCAGAAATCACAAGGGAAATGGCAGGAAGCTGTTAACTTATTAGAAGCAATTCCCGAAAGTTCGCCTATTTCTGCAAAAGCTAAAGAAAAGCTAGCTGCTTATCGAACTAACTACACTGCTATCAGCAACAGAATTATTACTGAAGAAAAAGCATCAACTAATTTGGAAAATGCTCAAAAACTGGCGATGGAAGCTGCTGTTCTTGCCCAAAATCCACCTCATTCGGCAGAAGTTTGGCAGCAAGCAAAAGCGAAATGGCAAGAAGCAATTAGTTTGTTAGAAGCGATTCCTAATAATACTTTTGTTTCGGATCAAGCTAAAGAGAAATTAACCGTTTATCGGAATAATTATGCAGCTGTTAGTCAGAGATAAATTGTTGTATGATACCTGCCATCTTTTTTACTTAACGCAAGTTGCTAGTTATATTCCTAGAACCATTGTAGAGACGTTGTATACAACGTCTCTACAATGTTTTTTGGAGATGTCTATTGCGATACGTTGCTTCGCAACAGGCTTCGCCAACGCACTTACCCAGAAACTTTGATAAAATCAAAACAAATCACTCAAAAGTAGCGTTTATGACAACCCTACTCAACGAAACCAAATCACCCCCAGGAATAGTAATTTCTTGGGAACCTTTACCCGAAGATTTTCAGTTAGAGGATGAACCAGTGGATAATACCGGACAACCGCTTTTAGCAGGTGCTTTAAGGGAAAGTTTAGAAGTCATTGGTTTCATTCAACCACAAATGTTAATCGCCTCTAACTTTGCTTTGTGTGCCACAATAAACGAGCAATTTGTCGCTAAAGCACCAGATTGGGTATATGTAGCATCAGTGAAAGAAATTTTAGCAGAACGCAAAAGTTATACACCCAATTTAGAAGGCGAATTACCAGCCATAGTTATCGAATTTTTATCAGATAAAGATGGTAGCGAATATTCTTTTAAACGCACCTATCCTCCGGGAAAATGGTTTTTTTACGAACAAATATTGCAAATTCCCATTTACGTAATATTTGATCCAGACGGCGGTTTATTAGAATATTATCAGCTAGAAAATCGGCGTTATGAATTACAACAACCTGATGAAAATGGTCGTCATTGGGTTGAAGCAATGGGGTTATTTTTAGGAACTTGGCAAGGAACCAAAGAAGGAAGAACAGGATATTGGTTAAGATGGTGGGATAAAGATGGTAATTTGTTACCTTGGGCAGTAGAGAAAATTGAACAGGAACGCCAACGGGCTGAACAGGAACGCCAGGAAAAAGAAAGGCTGATTGCTTATTTGCGATCGCAGGGTATCGATCCCAATAATTTGCCTAGTATTTAACAATAATAGGGCTTACGCACTCTCTGACTGAAACTTAGATCCCCCCTAGCCCCCCTTACCAAGGGGGGAAGTTTTCGGATCATAGTCTAAGTTTTCTTATTTCAGTTACCCCAATACTTCATCCACACTCAAAACGACATCAGAAAAACTCAATGGTGAAACATTTTCACCTCTCCTAAATTGCCGAATTTCTGCATAATTATTTGCCAAAGATTGACGATAAACTTCAATCAACTCCTCTCCTAAACTTACTATCCAAACTTCTATAATTCCCGCTGCTGCATAAAGAGGAATTTTCACCTCTCTGTCATATTCAATAGTTGTATCAGATACTTCAATTATGAGTAAAACTTCTTGTGGTTGGGGATGTCTTTGAGAATAAAAATCTGTACGAGGTATCAGCAACGCGATATCAGGTTGCGGTTCCGTTCTTTCATTTAATCTCACTGGATCTTGGATAGA
>JBAVZX010000969.1:0-7660 GCA_049589015.1 Phormidium sp.
TCCAGAGTCAGAGCGAGTCGCTACAAAAGTTCTCATTGCTGATGCTAAGAATCTGGATGTTGTACCATTTTGGGAGAGCCAGATAGAGGCATCACAGCACCTTGAACCCCCGTCCCTTTAGGGCTGGGGTGGTTTCAGAAGACGTACAGGAGCTAGCTTTAACTCTCACTTTTAAGCAAAATTTGACATTTAATAATTGGTTAAAAAGCCAGAATAAATTTTATTTTCAAGTATTTCCAGAAAAATTTAACTTTTAACTTTTAACTTTTCACAGATGAAGATTAAAACTTGAGGCGACAACATGAAAATACCTGCTAAGTACTGGATACCTAGTTCTGTACTTGCCGTTTTTGTTGGCATGGAAGTGATACTAAGAGCAGCATTCGGATTAGGAAACCCGGTATTAGTACAAGCAGACTCTTTTACTGGTTATCGGTTTCAGCCCAATCAAAAATTATTACGACTTGGTAAAAAAATTCAATACAATCAGTACTCACAACGCTCCGAACCAATTACACTAAAAAAGCCGCCAACAAAACTCAGAATATTAATGATTGGTGACTCAGTTCTTAATGGTGGCAATCCTACTGACCAAAGCCAAACTATTACCGAATTATTTGAAGCCAAACTATCTGCATCTGGATATCCAGCAGAAGTGTTGAATGCTTCAGCTGGTTCTTGGGGAATTGGCAACGCATTGGGGTATCTACGCAAATTCGGGACTTTTAATGCCGACGCAGTAATTCTGCAAATAGGCACTCATGACCTCACACAGCCTACCAGCACCAGCGCCGTTGTTGGGCATCATCCAGCTTTTCCCACCCACCCACCATTGCTGGCAACCCAGGATGCTTGGAATCGCTATATTTTGCCCCAGGTAGCTGGTAAATTAGGCTACATCTTAACAAATGGCGATTTTGCATCATCTCCTGTATCTCTCACCCCAGATCAGCAGTTTAAACAAAATATGCAGCACCTAAAAGAGATAATTATGCTGATTCGTGGTAAAAAGATACCTGTTTTTGTCTTATTCACACCAAATCGTCATGAGTTACTACCAAAAGTTAATGCGCCAAACTACAAATCAGAGTTTTTTCGGTTCCTTAATTCTCTACAGGCTCCTATTATTGATACACATAGCGCTTGGTCAAGGTTATCACCAACAACAGTAGCAACCTACTTTCGTGATGATGTGCATCTCACAATCCAAGGAAATCAAGCCATAGCACAAAACCTGTTGAAGCAACTTTGCTTACAGCGGCAACTAACCTGTTCTAGCCCACAGCCTCGCCTTGATTCTCCACTTACACCAAATCAAAAACCACCTAATTGAAGAATCCTTGATTAAAGAGGCTGCGTGATTAAATTCAGTGGTAAATCTACTAAAGCGTTCTCCTCACACAAAAATTTATACTTTATTGTCGCCATAAATTATGGAATCAAGAGAAAGGTTTTGTAGAGGTATTAGGTGTAACCTGTAACCTAGATTCCTAAGTACAGAAGAGTAAGTTACTCAGTAGAAGCTCCCATTTCAGTAATTTACTATGTAAAAATTCAACTCTGTACGGAAAGAGGTGGCGGCCAATAAGTCTTGAATTTTGATTCCACAAATACCTTTAGGGCATCATCAATGGAAATCATCGAAGGGAAAAGTAAATTGCAGAGATTGTTAACTCCACAGTCAAGTGGCATTAAGGAAGAAAATATATCCAAACCGCAAATCCCAGTCAAACTATCGATTATTACCCAGTTTTATCCCCCAGACTATGCCCCCACCGGGCAACTTATCGACGAATTATCCACACAGTTAAGGCATCAAGGTCTGCATATCCACGTCTTTACAGGTCAACCTGGGTATGCTTTCAAAAAAGAATCAGCACCCGCTATTGAACGTAGAGATAAACTTTTAATTAGGCGATCGCGCACCGCCAGACTTTGGCCCCAAAGAATTCGCGGTAAAGCCGTCAATGGATTATTATTCTGTTTACGTTCCGCCTTCCATTTGCTTAAAACCTGTTGGCGCGGCGATATCCTCCTCCTCACCACTGCACCTCCCTTTTTACCAATATTGGGTTACTTAGCAAAACTTTGGTTTGGTTTACCTTACGTATGCTTACTTTACGACTTGTATCCTGATGTCGCAGTAGAGTTAAAAGTTGTTCCGGGACACCATTGGCTAGTTAAATTGTGGAATTTAATTAACAGAGAAATTTGGCGAAATGCTAAAGCGATCGTCGTCCTTAGTTCCACAATGAAAGAACGCATTGTCGCCAAATGTCCCGAAGTAGCCGACAAAATTTCCGTAATTCATAGTTGGGCTAATCCTGATTTAATTGTTCCCATACCCAAAAAAGATAACTGGTTTGCTCACAAATATAACCTAGTAGAAAAATTCACCGTTCTTTATTCGGGAAATATGGGTCGCTGTCATGATATGGAAACTATCATAGAAGCCGCCCAACAATTACAAGATAAACCGATTCAGTTTGTCTTTATTGGTGGTGGCGCTAAACGAAAACTTTGTGAGGAACAAGTAGCTTTGTTAGGATTAAAGAATTGTTTATTTTTGCCCTATCAAGATAAACAGTATCTTCCCTATTCTTTGACTGCTTGCGACTTATCTTTAGTTAGTGTAAGTGAAGGAATGGAAGGTTTAGTTGCACCCAGCAAACTTTACGGTATTTTAGCAGCTGGTCGCCCTGTAGCGGTAGTTTGTGAAGACCATTCTTATCTTTGCGATCTAGTAGAAGAAGCTAAGTTTGGTGAAACTTTCCGCAACGGTGATGCTACTGGATTAGCTGAATTTATTAGCCGTTTAGCTACTAACAAACAGTTAGTTAATCAAATGGGTAAAGCTGGTCGTCGTTACTTTCAGTCTAACTTTACCCTGGAGATTATTGCTAAGGAATATTCACAAGTTTTCCATAAAGCCTTGGTGACAGAGCCAGAATGCGATCGCTCAATTTTGATGAGACAATTTCACTAGTTAATTGTTATTTATCTTCAGGATTGAGTTGCATCATTTCATAAGTTGTGTAAGTTCCAATTGGACTCCAAATTACATAAGGAACTAGCAACAAACTTGCCCAAGGGGAAACAGACCAGACTGTTATGGCTAAAATAATTCCTAAAATGGAACCAATAGCGCCAACAATTGTGCCAGCTTTCAAACTATGGAGCCTTAACATTACTGGGTTGTAAGCTACGATCGCAATTTCCACTAACAAGTAAAAACCCATTAACCACCATGTTTTTAGGCTCCCTGGATCTGTTTCCCAAACAATATAAGCTGACCAAGCTCCACAAATAAAAACAATCGTCCAAATAATCGGGATAGCAGCTTCAAAAGTTAGCCATTTCGGACGCTCCAAACGTTTAAACCATTTAACATCTTTGGGTAAAATTAAGTTACTACCCATTGCAACTAATAATGTTACCGCCCCTATCACCATCCAAGATTTAATCATTATTTTAGTTGGCTTTGACAAATAGTTTCTTTCGTGATTGTGTCAGGTTTTTAGGATAAATTTAATCAATCTTTGGTAGTAAGATTTTGTGCATCTATCTTAGGGTGGAGGTTGGGCGATCGATCTTTTTTAAACCGCAAAGACGCGAAGGACACGAAGGAAGAAGAGAGGAGCGATATGCCTACGGCAGGCTACGCCAACGCACTTCATAAAATTTCTACTTTGCTCTACCCATGCGTTCTTTTGCCTTATCATAAGCTGGATTATGTTCGGCAAAACTTACTACGTAAACTCGTTTAGGCGCTGGTGTTTCGTAAACGCGATAAACTAACCGATAAGAAATTCCCTCAAAGTCTATCTCTAGGGTACGGAAATCCTCTAAACGTCCTTTTAAATCATGATTTGGGAAACCCTTACAATTGTAAGGATCGGCAGATAAAATAGAGCGATATTCATCACTGAAAGCTGTTCTTAAATCTAGTGGAAGTTCTGGCAAGTCTTCACTGATAACTAACGAGTGAATTTGGAAAATATATTTAGATTTAGCAGATTTAGCAGCCAATGTTCCTCCCTATTCAATTGAATTTGGATGGTAATGGGAGTTTTTTGTAGCTAAGTTTTCTACGTTTTTCTTGAACTGGCTAACAGTGATAATTTGCCATCCCTGTTCTTTCAATGCTTTAATTTCTGGATCGAATTCTTGATCATCTTCGACAATGGTTATTGCTTGAGTGGGATCGTCAGGATAGACAGTGGTGGGCCAAGCTTTATCGGGTATTTGGAGTGCTGCTTCTGAAATTAGGTGAATGCGATGCAATAAGTCTTTATGTGCTTTGCGATCGCTCGGCGCTACCTCAATTTCCATTTCCAAACTTTTGACTAAGTATTCTAAGTCTTTAAGCACAGTTTCAAGAGGATGCTGTGTGATTTTTTCTGTCTGTAGATCGCTGTTTTCTGACATGGGTTAATTTTTGCTGCTGTGCGACTATTTTTAATTTTAACCGCAGATGAAGTAGTCACGCATTTCCCTAGTTTCTGTCTGTTTGCTTGGTGCGATCGATCTTTTTTGAACCACGAAGACGCGAAGGACACGAAGGGAAGAGGAAGAGAGGGCGATCGTATTTTCCATCCAGTTTTTTGGTTGGTTGATCGCACTTTACTACTTTTGCCGATCGTCTTCTTGTTTAACATCGGGCCAGCGATCGAAACCAAGTAACTTGCCAACTTCAGAATTTTTCCAAAAAGCTTGCCGTTCAGCATGAGTCACGATCGCATTAGTTCCAACTCGAACTTGTTCAGGAGTCAAAAATTCGGGGGACTCCCCATTGTCTTTCTGATCTTTTGTGGAATGTGACAACATTGTTTATTTTGGAATTTTACTGTTTAAGTTAAGTGATTGAATCCGATCGCTCTGAGTTATCTTGATCCTCGTCTCCCCATGTTTCTAGCCAATCACCTTCTATATCTTTATAGTAAAGCTCGACACGCTTAATACCATTTGTACGCCTGTCGCGTTGGTAAGTTCGGATGGCTTTGAGAGAGAGTAAAGAGCTTTCTACTGCGTCTTTATTAAGAATACTGTTTTCAATTCCCATAATTGCCTCACATTTAACGTTATCTTTGTCAATCGCATTTCCCTAGTTTCTGTTTGTTTGTAGGGTGCGATCGATCTTTTTTAAACCGCAGAGACGCAGAGGACGCAGAGTTTTTTTTGAACCGCGAAGACGCGAAGGACGCGAAGAGAAGAGGAAGAGAGGGCGATCGCTTCTTAATTATTAATTAACTTCTTTAGGCAAAAACAAACTTTCCAAAATTTCCTCTTTCACTTCTGAGCTAACATTAGCAGCACCTATACACTCTAATAGCAGCTTATTAGCATCATAATATTGTTTAAGCAAATCTTTTTGCTTATCACTGAATTGTAAATTATGACCGATCGCTAATCTTAATTGCTTCAGCCATTTTTCACCGTTAGCTTTTCGCCAAGTTTCAAATCTTTCTTTTTCTTCCTTCGGATCTGGCATTTCAGCTTGTAGCTTTTGCAGCGTTTGTTTCAATTCAGATTCAAAGTTAATAGCATAAATAGATGCAAGAACATTTGCAGGAGAAAGATTGGGATTAGCGTTAAAGGCAAGGTCAAGAGCAATATCATTGGCACGACTAAAGTTAGTAGCAAACTGACGAGCTTTAGCACCTCCACGAGTAGGGTCAAAGTTACGAGCCAAAGCACGACCAAGGATACGGACTAAGACAAGGTAAAAAGCTCTAACTTTTCTTGATGTGTAAGAAGAATCAACTAAAAGAGATTTCTGTTGTACCCAGGTAAGAAGTTGCTGAAATTCCTCATTATCATCAACTAAGGAATCAATTTCTCGTTTCATCTGCCACAATAGTTGAGTGGCTTCGTCAGTATTCATATTACTAACTGCCAATAAACTGTCTGCTGGCAATTGTTTTTCTTCTATGGAGCTATCTGTCAATAATGCGTCTACAGCATTAGCAATGAAGTGCTTAACAAGCCAATCACGGGTAGGAGAAAAATCACGGTTAAAGTTCAGGTAAATTGCACCCAACAAAGCCTCGAACATCTCACCAAAGAGATCCTTCTGCTCACTTTGATGTTTTCCTTTATCGCTTCCCCCAAGCAAACATAACTCCCTTAAATTTAATTTTCGGGCAAATTCATAAGCCTGATTTCTGCTTACAAGGTCACTTTTTAAAAGAGTGAGTTCACCTTGATTTAGATTGGGGAATTTTTTATGTAAGTAGTCGATGACAACAGCACCGAAAATCGAGTCACCTAGTATTGCTAGCCGTCTGTATTCGCGCTCTTGTAAGTCTTGTTGTTGCCCATTTAGTTTGATGTTTTCGTAAATGTAGGAGGAATGCGTTAAGGCAATTTCAAGCAGGTTTGTTTGGTGAAAGTCGGGAATAGCGATCGCTTTTTTAACAGCTTGGATATTTATAGTCATCTTTGAAGTTGTTCTCCTGATTCTTAGTACTACATTTTCATTTATAGAGGTTCTTATTGCCTACCTTAGCATTTACTCGCATTTTTTATTATGTTTTTCTTGGTTGAATTAACTTCTGGCAATATCTAAAATGCTTTACTCTTGTATCTTTTCAATTCTCGTAATTTTCCATATACCGTAAGGCTTTTCTGGACGTACTTCAATGAAAACTCGGTCAGAATCTATATGTTTAACAGGTACAAATAACACACTAATGTTACTTTTAAAGTCTATAACTGCTTGGAATACTTCTTTGCTATCTTCAGTAATTTGATAAATATTTATGGTTAAAGATGGGTTAAATCCTAACGGTATAGTATTAAAAGTACCTTTAAATAGCCCCCAAAGTTCTGTTTTATTTTTTGTTCCATACAAAGACCCTGAATAAGAATCTGAAATAACTTTAATTAGTTTATCTGCATTTTTAGCATCATAAGCAGATTTAAAAGCTTGAAAAAGAGCAAGCATATTATCTCGTAATTTGGGTGGATTATAACCCTGCTGATACCATATAAAAATCCCTTGTGCAACTTTTATATATACATCTAACATAAAAAACTCTCACTAAGTTAAGCAAAACTTTCTGTTGACTATAGCAAAATATCTTAGTAAAATTCTTCAGTATATTCACTGAATTTACTCATATAAAAATCGGGTCATTACTTGAACTTAAACTTAACCTTTCATGAGCTACATTTAAATTAGTAATCGCTTTGGCAATTCCAACAGATTCGGGCATAATATCATCAAGTTTATATCTAATTGTAGGGGCGGGTTTAGCAAACAATCTATGATTCCCAAAAACAATATCTCAACAAAACCCGCCCTCCTACGATTTTACCCAAAAATTCCCCCAAAAAATTCGATCGCTTCCTTCAGCGCAGCAACAAAAACATCAACCTCTTCCTTCGTATTGTAAAAATACAAACTCGCCCTCGCAGTAGATTGAGCTTTCAAATAACGGTGTAAAGGTTGAGTACAATGATGTCCTGCCCTAATCGCCACCCCAGCTTGATCTAAAATTGTAGATAAATCATGAGGATGCACATCTCCCGACGTAAAAGAAGCGAGTGCGGCTCTATTTTCTCCTGTAGAATTAGCTTGAGGGCCATAAATTCTAATTTCGGGAATTTGGCGCAATTGTTCAAACAAATAAGCTGTTAATTCCGCTTCGTAAGCATG
>JBAVZX010000970.1:0-5142 GCA_049589015.1 Phormidium sp.
GTTGTAACCATTTTAACCATTGAATCCAAGCAACTTTAGGAAATTTTAAATTACCTTGTTGATCTAAAAATTTACCTCCCATACTTCCAACCCCCCAAAAGCTACTGATAAAATCAGAAGTAATACCAACTTTGATACCTGTTTTACTCTGTTGTACAAGTTCTGACAAAGTTTTGGCTGGATTTTTTATTTTATTCTTATGATAACATAAAACTTGAACATCAATAGAAAAAGGTAAAGCATATATTTTATTGTTTAATTTAATATGGTTTATAGTAACTGGCAAATATTGAGATAAATTGATATTTTTAGCATCAAGTTCAATAATAACAGATTTTTTCATCAATTCGTAAATATTTGAATGCCAAACAATTGCCAAATCAGGCCCGAATCCTGATTGAGATTGAGCAATAAGTTGATCGTCAATGTTTTTTTCTGATACATATTCACTAACTAATTTAACATTGGGATGAATACTTCGGTATTCATTTAAAATTGAGTTAAATACTTGAGCATCATTATTAGTAAAAGAATGCCAAATTAAAAGATTACCTTGAGTTACTACTTTTTGATTAGTAAATTCTGTTTTTGTATTACAAGAATTTATCGATAAAATTAGACCCATAAAAAACAATATTGTAATTTTCTTTAAGACAGACATTTTCAACGTAAATGTATGATTTATTTTAAACGAAGAAGTTTGGTTTGTTTCATAAATACCAAACCTGGCAATCCGAATTCTAGATTTACGCCAGTGTACGAATTTAACTATAGTCTATTTAGGCATCCACTTAGATACTGTCTAGCTTTACATTCATTTTGGAGGCTTTATCTGTAGCGAACATTTAAGTAATCCAGATTGGAACCTGCCTCGGCAGGTTTTGTTCGTATAGCCTGCAACTTTAATCGCTGGAGCCACAAAGGAGCGGTATGATATTAAACAGTTAAGTTATGTAAAGAACCTTGACTGCAACATTCAAAAGCTCAGAAACGCTGATATTGCCATCCTCTTGGCACGCACTTTCCCCGCTTTGGCAGGGAGGAGAAACTTGTATTGAAAATGGGTTGCCTCACTCCCAGCTAGCACCAACCTGGCAAATGTTTTTGTTGGGGGATGGTTCACCGACGAGACATTTAAGATTACTTACGGGTGAAAAGACAGAAGTAGATTTGATTGATATGTCTGCTATTGGGATGCACCCAGATAATGCACCTGAACAAATGCAGGTTGTACCTGGGCCAAGAGTTCGGCGACAGGTTTGGCTGAGAACTATTTCTGGACAAAGGTTAGCTTATGCTTGTTCGTGGTGGGAAGCTAGCCATGTGGATGAGTATTTGCAAAATCGTTCTTTGCCGATTTGGGCGAGTTTGGAACGGTTGCGAACTGAGTTATATCGAGATGTTCAGGGTATTTACTACGGACATTCGGCGGCGTTGGAGTCGGCTTTTGGGTTTTCGGGGCCTTTTTGGGGTCGCCATTACCTGTTTTGGCATCATGGACAACCCCTGACGCTGATTTATGAGGTTTTTTCGCCTTATTTGACTAAGTATTTGGGGGCGATGGAGTTGGAGTGACAGGGGAAAGGCAGAAGGCAGAAAACTGAAGAAAGTTTTGACTCAGATCTTGCAGCAAGGGAAGGGAGGTAGAACCTCCCAGATCTCGTTCCCAGGTTGAACCTGGGAACGAGAAACCCGCCCTTACCTCCCTCACAGAGTCCGGGCGGGTTTTGTCGGAAGATGGTCTTTGGGTGGCAAAGGTTGTCTACTAAACCCGCCCCTACAGATTTTTTCTGCCACACTGCGTCTGCTTTAATATTTAACTCGCACGTCGATGACGCTGGCGTTAAAGTTGTAGTCGAAGCCTTCTAATTCAATGGGTGTGCCGACTTTGAGTTTGCTGTTGCCTAGAACTGGGCCGTTTTTGGTGATTTGGGCTTTTCCAGTTAAGGTGATTAGCATATCGGTGCTGAAGTTATCTGGACGGGGGTCGGTGACTGCTTTGGCTGTGCCGTCGGGTTGGGGAATGACGAGGGTTCTGGGGAGTTCTTTAACTGCTTTGACATCGACTTGACCGTAGGGTTGGTTACGGATGATGATGTTAGTTTTCTTTTTGGTCTGAAACTCCTTCATTAGGTTTTGTGGTTGGCGAATGCTTAGTCCTCTTACTAGTAGGTCTACTTCTACTGGTTTGGTTGGGACTCCTACTTGTGCGATGGAACCGGATGTGCCGGGGAAGAAAAATATGCCGACGATTACTAATAAAATGACTAAGGCTGCACCCAGGTCGAGGATGCTGAATTTACCGAATATGCGACCTTGTGAGTCTAAAATTTTCATGAGGAGTGATCCAGATAATCGAAACTGCCAACTAACTAAAACGGATTTATAACATGAATGATGGATTATTTATCTGAGTTTTGGGAAACATTAAAAATTGGGCAACCTATTTTCTGCAAATTGCGTCTCTGTTAAACGAGGGGTTGCAAGTTTAGGGCTAACTCGCTGGTAAATGTGTTTTTTCGGTGAGTTTTGGGCTTACTAAGTTTACTGCAATTTCTCGATCGCAATCATCTTTAAATTCTCTGTGTTTTTTGGCAAGGTTGCTGATTTAGTTGCTACTCTCAGGGCGATATAGTTATGTTTAATCTTTTGTCTGTATTGAGTTCACGTTCGCGTCGTCGTTGGTTTTATCCAATGCTTTCTGTGATGGTGGCGTTGGGTTTGGTTCTCTCACCAATGTCTACTCCGGTGAAGGCGTTACCTTGGGATCGTTTGCTTTTTCAAGGTATTCAGGTTCTTCAGTTGTCTACTATTTCCGATCGCCAGGAGGTACAACTAGGAAAGCAGATTAACGATCAATTAGTGGGAAGTCAGGTGAGATTGTACCGCAATGCGCGAATCAATCAGTATGTGGATCAAGTTGGTCAAAGGTTAGCGGCTGTGAGCGAAAGGCCCAATCTTCCCTATACTTTTCAAGTAGTGCGGGATGATAGCGTTAATGCTTTTGCGACGATGGGCGGTTTTATTTATGTGACTACTGGTTTGCTGGCGACGGTGGATAATGAAGCTCAGTTAGCTAGTGTAATGGGTCACGAAATTGCTCATATTACGGAACGTCATGCGCTAAAACAAATGCGTCAAGCGGCTGTCACTAGAGGTATTGCGACGGCTGCGGGTGTTGATACTAACAGGTTGGTGAATTTGGGTGTAGAATTTGCTCTCAAGCGTCCCGGTAGTCGCAGTGATGAGTTGGAAGCTGATCAAAGAGGTTTGCGGATGTTGGCAAAGGTTGGTTATCCGCAGTCGGCGATGATCGCTTTTTTGGAAAAACTCTTGGATCAACCTTCGCCTCCCAGTTTTTTGAGTACTCACCCGGCAACCAGAGATCGGATTTCTGCTATTCAAAAATCGATCGATCCAAGTAATGCTAACACTGGTTATGGTCTAGATGAACAAGCTTATAATTCTGTAATTCAGCCTTTGCGGTAATCGGGGACTGGGTACTGGGTACTGGGTACTGGGGAAGTTTTGAGTTTTGAGTTAAAAATTCCCCTTGTCCCCTTGTCCCCTTGTCCCCTTGTCCCCTGCACCTCTGCCTAATTGCGTGGTAAAACTAATGCTGGTTCTACTTTGGCGATCGCTTTTTCCAGGGGTAAGGTACGCACTATTTCGTCAAAGACGTTGACTTGATAAACCAAGGAGTTGGTAATATCTAACGCGGTTAACCAGCCGCTTTTGCGGTGATATGCGCCTGTGTCGATGTCTAGCCAACCGGGGCCTTGGGCGATTTTTCCGGGGGGAACGTTGGGTAAGGTAAAGGTGATGGTGTGTCCGGTGATAATTAGTTTGTCGGGAAAATAGGGTTTTGTAATACTATGAAATTCGTCCCGAATCCAACAAAATTGATCGATCGTTTGTTCTTCTAAGGGTATTTCTGGATGTACGCCTGCATGAACTAACCAAATATCTCCTAAGTCTAAATGTGTGGGTAGAGTTCGCATCCATTCTATATGTTCAGTTAAAATGGAATTTCCTTCTTGGCGATAACTGGCGATCGTACTATGTCCGCCACTGTACAACCAAACTTGCATGATTGTTTGTTGGTTTTGGCGGTTGGCAAAGCTGTCTAATAGTAGTTGTTCATGATTACCTAAAAGGCAATAAAATGGACTAGCTTGGACAAAATCGACTACTTGAAAACTTTGGGGACCTCGATCGATTAAGTCTCCCAAAAAATATACCTCATCTTCTGATCCAGGGGCGATCGCCTCTAACAAGGTCATGAGGGCATTATAGTGACCATGAACATCACCGATCACAATCCGACGATGAATACTTTTTTTCATTTAGCTTTCTATAGCAGAATATTTAACTAAAACTTCACAATTGCAGTTGAAGCTACCCTAACTGCACAACCAAGAAAATTAGTAACTATTAGATTAGTACACCCTATTACTTTAATTATGCCCTGTATGAGTCCTGAATGGCTAGATAGTAATTTATCCAACTTGCCCAGAATTAATATTTTGAAACAACCGACTCGCTGGGAGTGGGTGGAACAAGCAATTAATCATCTGGATGTGATTTTGCTGGATCACTCCCATTGTGAACGGAAAGCTGCTGGGGTGGCGTTAAATTTAATGTTCCGCTATCCTTCTAATAGTAAGATGGTAAGAATGCTGACGGCGATCGCAAAGGAAGAACTAGAACACTTTGAATTAGTGAATCAATGGTTGGAAAGACGGGAAATTCCCTTGCACCAGTTAGCTGCGCCTCCTTATGGTGCGTCTTTAAATAAGCAAATTCGTAAGGAAGAACCTTGGCGGTTTTTAGATTCTTTGTTAGTTTGTGGTTTAATTGAAGCTCGTAGTCACGAAAGATTTGGTTTATTAGCTACCCATTGTCCTGAGCCGGAGTTAGCTAAATTTTATCATAGTTTGATGGCTTCGGAAGCAAGACATTACGGAATTTATTGGACGTTAGCTGATACATATTTCGATCGTTCTGAGGTGAATCAGCGATTGGAAGAGTTAGCTATTATTGAAAGTGAAATCTTATCCAGTTTGTATCCTGAACCAAGAATTCACAGCTAATGAAGGGATATTATCAAGGGTTTTTAATTCGTGATCTCCCGGCACAACG
>JBAVZX010000971.1:0-1970 GCA_049589015.1 Phormidium sp.
ACAGCTTCTACAGCGGCGTTTAAAGCTAACATATTTGTTTGGCTGGCTAAGTCACTGACTATGTTAATAATTGTGCCTATTTGATTGGTTTGTTCAGTTAAGTCTGAGGTTTGTTGGGCGATCGATCCGACTTTTTCTTTAAGTGTAGACATCCCCGCTAAAGTCCGTTCTACTGTCTGCGTTCCCCGTTCTGCCAAGTCTAAAACTTGACGCGATCCGGCGGCGGATGATTCGGCTAAAGCTAATACTTGGCGGGCATTTTCCGCTGCTGATTCTGCTTGTTCAGCGGAAACTCTTGATGATGTACCTAACTCTGTCATTGTCGCCGTAGTTTGATTTACCGAAGCTGCTTGTTGAGTAGCAATTCGTTCTTGTTGCTCAACTGTAGCAGCAATTTCTGATGTAGAAGTAGTCACAGAATTGACGATTGAATTAATAGATTTAGTGGTACGGTTGGCAAGAACAACTGCGATCGCGCTAACGATTAAAGCCGTAATTACACTACCAATAAACAGGGTAATTAGTAATTCTCTTTGTGGGCGAAATGCTACCGATGTGTCATTTTCAACCAAGATTAGCCAGTTTAAATTCGGCATTCCTGTTAATGTAGGAGTAGTAGCGAAAGCTACTAATTTATCTGTTTTATCAACTTCTGAAAAAGCCACTTGTACATCGGTGGCTTTATTTGCTTGTAGTTGCTTTAATCCAGTAAATTCTAAAAAGATATCCGCACCTATACCTTTTTTGTTTTGTGATATAAATGTTTTACCTAAAGCATCTGTTACATGAATTTGCTGTTCTTGATCGTCAAAAGATTTGATGCGTTCTTGAATATGATTTAACGGTAATCGCGATCGCGCTACGCCAATAGTTTTCCCGGTAACTGTATCTTTAACTGGTGCTAATAAATAAAGCACTGATTCATTAGTAGAAGGAGAAAATTCTGGATTACTAACTAGAGGCCGATCTTGATTAATAACTTTTTGAAAGTATTCTCGATCTCTAGGGTTTTGAACAACTGCACCTCTTGATTTTACAATTACCTTGCCATCCAAACTAAAGATAGTAATATTGTCGTAAATTCCGTAAGCTTTTAGGTAATTATTCAGAGTATCTTCTTTTTGCGCTTGAGAAACGATCTGACTAAGTTTTGGATCGTTGATTATAGCTAAGTTAGCTACTGTTTGAATGTCCCCATAACGTTCAAACATGAAACGGCTGAGTTTATCCGCCACTTCTATTGCATAAGCTTTTTGATATTGCATCACGTCTTGCGTAATGGAACGGTTGGCAAAGTAATAAGCTACAGTGCCAATTAGTAGGACTGGGAGAGTGCCTAGTGCGATCGCAAAACCAATAGCTTTATTTCGTAACGATACATTCTGAAACATAGTTTTTTAAGAGATAACGTTAAAGCCTACTTACGTGATTGGTAAGTTGTAGTGAACTATACTAATTTTAGATTTTATAATTTTTCTTCTTCTTCGGAATCTTAGGTAAAAGTGCTTTCCTGGTAAGGTTAGAGCTTTCTTCATAAGAATTGTTAAAAATTTAATGGAAATATATCGCAACCATAAGGTTTCAATATCCTTAATCTTCAGATCTTGCACCAAGAGGCAGAGCCTCTATATTTTCGTTCCCAGGTTGAACCTGGGAACGAGGATCGCGAAGATCTGGGAGGTTTGCCTGAGATCGTCGTCAGGAAAGGGTTTTGAGCAAACTGGGAAGCAAACTAGCGCGGGATGAAAAAATTTTTCCTTAAACCCCTTTACAAAACTAAACAGATGTTTTAATGTATATTTAGGCGGGCAAACAAACCGCTCAGAACCTCGAAAAATAAATTATCGCAATTATCCAACAATGACCACAACCATTCAACGCCGCGAAAGCGCCAACGTTTGGGAACGGTTTTGCAATTTCATCACTTCCACCGAAAACCGCATATACATTGGCTGGTTCGGCGTATTGAT
>JBAVZX010000972.1:0-4241 GCA_049589015.1 Phormidium sp.
TTAAGGAATACAGAAACAACCCCAACGGATGCGTTAGTAAGTTGTCTCTGGTAGACTTACTGGCAAAGAAATCACCAGAGAATCCTATCGTCCGGGATAAGGGACGATTCCCGCCTTAAGGATCAGAAAGGCTAAACCTGTGAAGGAGCGGGAGGTAAATACCCGGTTTGGACAGCCGTTCGATTCGGCTCAGCTCCATTTTATACCGAAAGCGCTATACAGAAGCTATATGACCACCCTGAAAAGGGTGGTCTAAAGTTATTCAGGCAAATTACAAAGCGCCAGAGTCTTCAGTTTCTTGGGTTTCGGGCGCGTTTTGGTTAAACTGATTAGAGTCAACCGCAGGCTGAGATGGGGGAGTAACAGGCATAGCTTGAATGGTTTGGATTTTTTGCTGTACCCTTTGATAATTGTTGTTGTCGCCTTGTTGTTGGAATAGGCTAGCGGCTGTTTGTAAATCTTGGAGAGCACCTGATTGATCGTCCACTTCTTTTTTAATCACACCCCGGTTATAGTAAGCAGAAGCTTCGCGGGGATTGATGCGGATAACTTCGTTTAAGTCTTGAATTGCTCCTTGCCGATCGCCTTCACGACGACGCAGACTAGCGCGGTTAGTGTAAACTGTAATTAAATTCGGGCCTAAACGGAGAGCAGCGGTTAAATCTGCGATCGCACCTGGTCGATCGCCCAAAGCCGACTTAGCAACAGCCCGATTATTATAAGCAGCTGGATCGGTATTATCGAAACTCAGCACTTTCTCAAAATCTTCCAGCATTCCCTGGAAATTTTTCAGGAGTTGACGAGCTAGACCGCGATTAAAATAAGCTGAAGCATAGTTAGGAGATAGACTAATCGCTTGGGTATAATCTTGATTAGCTCCCTGATAATCTCCTTGGTTATAACGAACCACACCTCGATTAAAGTAAGTTAAAGCATCATTAGAACCCAAACTAACTGCTTGATTGTAGTCGGCGATCGCACCTTGACGATCTCCCCGTTCTTGACGGATCGAACCTCTAGCAGCATAATCACTGCCAGATTGCGGATTATTCAAGCGTTGTTGGGGATTATCCGTGCTGCGGGAATTGTCCAGCACCACATTACTACTCTGAGCGATTTGCTCGCGCCTTGCCAAAAACATATCTACAGGAATTGCCCCATTAAATCCCGTTTTGGCATCGAGTCCTAATGAAGTTCCTGTATATTTTACCTCACCGCTTTCGCTGGTTTGTGCTTCGTTTACCCCCACTCGGTCTCTGTCCGATCGCCCATGAATCGCCACAACTCGACCATCTGCATCGAAGACTGGCCCACCACTCATCCCTGGGAGGGTGACAGCAGTGTAGCGTAGATTATAGCCATTAGCGCGATTATTGGTGCGACTGGAAACAAAACCTGGTGAAAACTCAAAATTCCGGTTCTCGCCTTCCACCAGATCGCGATTTCCCATTCCCGTAATCATTGTCACGGGAAAACCAGAAACAAAAATTTGCGCCCCTTCGGTAACATCATCAGCTTTTGCCAAAGTCGCTACTTCATAGTTCGTCTGACCGTCAGTGGTAAAGGTCAACAATGCTAAGTCTACTTCTGTGGGACGTTTTTGCCAATCGGAACTACCTAAAGATTTTTCCTCAATTACCCGATAACTTTTGCCATCTGAAGTGCGAATAGTCGCCCCATTCTTACCCCCAGTAGCACTTCTGACATGATCGCAAGTTAGTACTGTATAAGTATTACCTTGCTTGGCGACGATTAAACCAGAACCGCTGCCGTTTTGGGGTGTGGCTGGATTAACTTGTACTGTAACTAACTTGGCAAATCGACCAATTTCTTGGGGCGTTTTAGTCGCACTAGCTATAGGCTGGATCGTGAAAACTACTGCTGCACTGACTGTAGTTGCTAGTAAGCCAGGAAGCAAATGAAAACGAGAAAATCCCAGACTCATAACTTAACCTTTAAGTACAATTATCGTTAGGTAGGATTGGTGAAAAACCCAGTTCCCCGATAAAAGCTAAGAAACCGGGTTTTTTCCGCGCGATCAAAGGGCTTTGTGAAACTTGGTAATGGGAACTGCCCAACTCAAGCTTTCCATTTGGTTAAAAAGTTCATTTGATGGTGCAGTACCATCGGCAAAAATAAAAGCATTAATGCCTTGAAGTGGATATTTTAAACGTCCGTTAATTCCAATCAATCGACCGTAGCGATCTAAGACTGGCCCACCACTCATTCCCTGCTCAATCTCGTTAGTATAACCGATTTGATAGCCGTCCTGTAAGGATTTTTCCGGTAACATTGCTACTTTACCCTGAGTCAATTGAAAAGCTTTCCCTCCCCAATCGTGAGTTGAATCAACTGTATTAGAATTAGACCAATGCCAATTA
The DNA here is from genome assembly GCA_049589015.1 of Phormidium sp. Classification (GTDB taxonomy): domain Bacteria; phylum Cyanobacteriota; class Cyanobacteriia; order Cyanobacteriales; family Aerosakkonemataceae; genus Floridanema. The sequence continues at coordinate 2,382 of JBAVZX010000972.1, forward strand.
GGAAATCCGGCGGCATATACAGTGTCGCCGATGGTGAGAGTTTGATGGTCTGCGATCGATGCTACTTGATAAATGCGATCGCTATTGAATTGCACCAAGGCTAAATCGGTATTTCCGAATTGTTTAGAGGAAAGCAGCCGACCGTTGTAGGTTTTTCCATCAGGAGTCAAAATAGAGTAGCGATTATTGGGACTTTCCGCCACCACATGAGCGCAGGTTAAAACAGTGTAAATTTTTCCCCGCCGCTCCACAACCACTCCCGATCCCACCAACTGATCGTTAAAAATCCTTACCGTTACTTGCCTAGCAATAATTGGCACTGATACATCTTGGGATATCAGCGTCGATGCTTGGGGGTTTTGTTCAGGGAAAATAGTCTCCCGCAAACCAACAGTCAAGATTGCTAAACAACAAAGAAGAATTACTCGTAGAACCACGATTAGATTACACCAACTTCGAGAAAAAATAATCTTGAGCGCGAACCCAGAAATTTTTTGTCATTCCTAAGTTCGCGTCATCAATTAAGCATTATAGGACTTGGGCAGGTAGGGGCAAAAACCCGGTTTCTGCCTCAACATTGAAAGTCTTTACCCACCATTTTTCATAGAAACCGGGTTTTTTGCGGAAGTCCTGATCTATCAAATCACAACGGTCCGCCACCGTTATTGCCATCTGTATTTGAGCCAGGATCAGGTTGATTGCTCGGGTTTTGCCTTGGCGTGCTTTGCTCACCACTGCCAGACTCGTTAACACTACCAGCAGCAAAAGCATTATCTACTGCTTCTTCCAAGCTAACAACTGGAGCTTCTCCACCTTGTGTACCGCCTCCGGCTTCATTAAGAGGAGCTCCTGCAGCAGTTGAACCAACAAGCTTTAGTTTTACTAAAGCATCGTCTGGATGTTTGGCGTTGTTGAAGTTAACCAGGGTTAACAGCACATTGTCCTTGTTACAATGCTTAGAGTGATTGAGGAAACAAATTACTGCTTCACCGTTCACACGCCCAGTAGACAGCCATAAGTCATGCAAACTGCCACCATTGTTAGTTACTGCTTTAGTCAGTCTTGTGGCGACTTTCTTACAGCGCTCTTCTTGTGAATATTCGCCCGTGGCTGTTGTCCAGGTAATGAAGGCGACTTTCATTGGTCCTTTTTGTGCCCATGTTACCCATTGACCATTTGAGTTAGGATTGCAAGAAAAGGTAGTTGGGAAGGCTTGCACCTGAGTTGGGAACATAGCCGCATTAGACAAAGCAAGGGTAGCAACCAAAACTGGAATAGAGAACTTAAATTTCATCTTCAATCCTTTATGTTTTTTACGCTTAAATCGTTTGAACTCTGACCAAAGTCAATAGTAGACATTGAGAGAACCTAAAACTTTGGTATTTTTTCCAGAAGAGCAAAGTTTTTATATCAGGCCATCACCCTTTCCAGTTACTTTTGCAAGCAGTTCGGGGAAATGTGAAAGCCATAGCGACACTGGGGAACATCTGCATTTTTAGAGGTGCCATAATTTGCTCACCTAGTTATATTATGTATGATTAAGGACTAAATGTGGAGAGTAATATTATGAACTAAATCAAATCTTTATAAAATTTTTATGATAAATTTTTATTTGATTACGACTACAGAGTGTGGTTTGTTTATAATATTTAGTCCAGGAAAACGCTGGTGTTCAACTATGGAATTGATTAGGGTAAAATACCCAATCTGAGTGATAAAAGATTTCCTGTATTTAAGTATTTACCCTGAGTACATAAAAGATAAGCTGTTACGCATTTAAATCACTTATTAACGAGTAGGGTGCGTCAGACGGTAAAGCCTTATATAGAAAGGAAAATATCTAAATCTGACGCACCCTAC
>JBAVZX010000973.1:0-2540 GCA_049589015.1 Phormidium sp.
AGTTTTGATTTTCCCGGACTATTACAACGCCTCCAGGTTCGTTAGCAGCACGTTCTATTACTTCGTTGAAATTATTTTTGGCGTATTCAGATGTAACTTGATACATGGGTTTGTTTTTAGCAAACAGTGCAATTTGATTGATACTATTATCATACCGCTTAGTAGAAACTATTGGCAGAAACAAAGGTGATGAGAAGGCGTGCAACTTTTAGCCCACTGCATAATCACTCATTTCTCGCATGAAAGGAGGATAAAAACCTAACACAATATCTTGTTTTGGTACGCCTAAATTAACTAAATCTGCTGCAATATCATGCTCTGTTGAATTGTAAAAAATCCAGATTTTATCATTGCGAATATCAAGATGTATTATACAATGATGCACCCAACGTTTATGTTGCCAACCCAGATGCACAATTTGATAGTGATTTCGCTGTGTATCAAAGATAGTTTCAACTTCAATATCACCATAAGCTGGCTTAACTTCTGCGTAATCCATCAATAATTGCTGGACAATTTCCTGATAGTTGGTTAATTTATCTGTTAGTTTTTCCATTGTGAAATTTGCTCCAATTCAATGTCGTAAATAATCAATTTTACGGAATTTTCTTGCAGCATTGATGCTGGAAAATCAAGTTGAAAGAAGCTATTATAGATTAGATCGGGTATGGCTAGATAGAGAATGCGATTTGGTTCTTCACGACGTAATGCAGCCCGATAATTAATAAATTGCCCCAGTGCTGTATGAAATTCTGAAATTGCCGATGCACTAGCCAAAAAACTTTTGACTTCTACTGCTATTTTCTCGTCTCCTCGCTCTGCTGCCAGTAATCGTTCTGCCCCCAAGTCAATTTCCATGTCTACACCGCCTACTTTAATCTTAAGTGGATCGTGAGTAACATTCCACCCATCCTTAGTAAGAGCCGTCTTAACAACTTGATGAAAACGATCTTTAGCCACAATAGACGATTCGATCTAGAGGTGCAATTTAAAACTATCACATTGAGTGATAAAGAGCGATCGGTCCTGCCCAGGAAATCGCCAATGCCGATAAATCCAGTGATAATCAACTTTTCACCAGTTCGGAACAGTTAATTTTGTTCTGGCGTTAGCGAGAGCAAATATGTGGGAATACTAACTATGTCCCCAAATACTAGACAAATCAATGAAGGTTGTATCTGTAATCCTATCAGCATTGGTCATAGCGGTTTCAGCGTCTCCCAGCTTTGCTCAAACTGAGCTTATCCCAGAATGGGGTAGATACGATGATTTAGCACAACAAGCTGCAAAAAAGGGTGACTACGATGCAGCGATTATTTACTATCAAAAAGCTAGACAAGCTGCTGTTAGAAATTCAAATCCTCTTTTGCGTCAATGCTTTATTTTCGGCGCACAAGCGCGTGAAGAAGGCGCAAAAGCTGCCAAAGTATACTTGAGCACACATGGCAGAAGTCGCGCCGCCTTAGCACAAGCACGTCAAGTAGAACTAGCAGCTTTTGAAGAAGCATCAAATCGACTTTTTGTTGGTGAATACGAGAATAGTTGCCCTTAGCATTATTAATCGGATAACAGTCAATAAATTCTCCAACAACACAGTTTTAACCTAGTCAAAAACATCAAACCTGAATTATGAATAATATCAAATCTCAACTGACCTATCAACGATTCTTGAAACTAGCCTTACTTAGTGCTGGTGTCACTTGTCTTTCTGCCACCTCTACTCTAGCTGGAGGATTGAATAACTCAAATAATCCTTCATCTATCTATGAATCAAGTAATAGTTATCCGATAAAAATTGCTCAAAACTTTGCTCTTTGTTCAGATCCAGGGGGGGATTTTGTACCTCGTGTTTGGGCAGAAACCAAAGATTTTTTAGTTAATATTTGTTATTATGCCGAAGGTGGTATGCCAACTTACTATGGGCGATCTAAAAAAACAGGTTCTAATATTAGCTTGCCTGTACAGAGTGAAAGTAATGGTCGCTATGTTGCTGTAAATGGAAATGTTCGTTATATTCTCACTCCTAGTGAATTAATAGTAACTGAAGGAGGTAAAGTAATTTTGCGTCAAAGCGTCTTGCGATTCCGTAGAGAGTAGTTAAGCATAAATCCGAAAATGTAATCATAGTACGATCGCACTATGATTACAACAAACAAAAAATCAACTGAAGCCTTCGCTAAATCAAGGACAATAGTTTTGAGCTTTTGGTAGCGGAGAACTTCAGTTGAAAATGGAGAATAATTTAATTTATTGTTACAGGTCTGACATCGAATGGGAACACTAATAATGTCAGAGCTTAAAACATTTCCGAATGTTACTTTCAAAGGAATATTAGCATGGTTTGCGAAACTGCTGGGTTAATTATTTTACTAGTCGTCCTGATAATTTATGTGCGACTTCGCAACCGTAATAACCAGCCAGACGATAATGGAATTGAGCTTAGGCAAATAAGGAAGCAATTACAACAAGTCAATAACCTATTTGCCACCTTTGTAGTTCAACTCCTTGCTGAGTATAAACAGACAGAGGCAGAACTCGAT
>JBAVZX010000974.1:0-2689 GCA_049589015.1 Phormidium sp.
GTGTTTCCAACTAATCCGAATTAACCCTTCGGTGGGGGCAGTTTGAGCTGGTGGAGGGGTAACCGCACCAGGGATTCCAGGGTTTCCAACTAATCCGAATTAACCCTTCGGTGGGGGCGCTTGGCTCTCGTTATCGTTGCTGGTTCTATTTCGTTTCCAACTAATCCGAATTAACCCTTCGGTGGGGGTTGAGTCAGATGGGAAAAAATATGCTGTTGCTGCAACTTCCGTTTCCAACTAATCCGAATTAACCCTTCGGTGGGGGTATCGTATTCGGATACGAACCAGAAAATAAAGAGCAATGGTGTTTCCAACTAATCCGAATTAACCCTTCGGTGGGGGTTTTTTGGGTGGTGGTACTGCTCCAGTTACTCCATAGTAACTAGTTTCCAACTAATCCGAATTAACCCTTCGGTGGGGGGTTAAACGACGCCAACAACAACTAGCCCTAGTGTTTCCAACTAATCCGAATTAACCCTTCGGTGGGGGAGTTCGTCGCAGAGCCTTTACCCAGAAAGGATTTCAGGCATCAAATCGACGCACCTGTTAGAAAGATTGTAAATCGGCATAAAAATGAAGTCAACAACATGGCTCAAATCCAGTCATGGCAAGGCATCGACGCAGGTTAACGATTTTGGGTGGGTTTTGGGAATTGTGGGAGGTGTGTCGATCGCGATCGAACCCGTCCCCATTTGACAGCAAACCCAGATACAGCAATAGTTTGAGCGACTTTAACCTTTCAGGAAGTCCGTGCTTTACACCTACCTGCACACCTCCACCCAAAAAGCCAGGATGTGAGGTAAATAGGTGCGTCGATGGGGGTAGCCGACGATGCTAATACTACCAAAGCTAGATATGGTAGGCATTTGGGGCATTTTTTCTCAAGGGAGAAGTAGAGTTGAGGCAACGACACACCTACTAACCCACTAAATCACGTAATAGTTCGGCGGTGCTTCCGGTTTTTCACTTCCAATAGTTAAAACCACTGAAGTTGCTTCTTGCGGTATCCAGTAAAAACGGACGTTATCCTCTTTTGGATTAACTTGCCTCTTCACCTTCGCATACAACACTCGCATCTCATCCAAACTGATGAAACATTCAAACACAGACAACTGAATTCTTTGCCCGTAGCCCTCCAAAAAGTTAGATAGCTTGACGCGCCTTTTATCATCAGGAATATCATAAACCACAACAACCATTTGGAATTAAGCTGTTCGCAAAAAAGGTTCGTAACTTACACTGTGTAAAAGAGCGCGTTTGTAACGGCGAATTTGTAATTGAATTGCTTCTCGATAAGTAACTTGTGACTGTAAATCTGGATGGGAAACTTGTTCGTTCATCCGTCTTTCAAATTGGTCAAGGAAAATTTTTCTCGCTTCCCTCCTTAAATAAGTTCCTCCGGTAGTAGCTACAGTTTCAAAATCCGTTGGTTTGAACATCCCTGTATTGATTATTTTCAACACAAAGCTATCGACAATTGGCGATCGGAATTCTTCCATTAAATCGAAAGCCAGATAAGGTTTCTGATCTTCGCCATAGTGGAAATTAGCAAAATAGGGAGATAATCCTTCGGCAATAATTAAGGTTAATACATTGTTAAATAACAAAGTATAACCAAAGCTGAGTAAGGAATTAACTGGATCGGTGGGTGGCTGACGATAACGTAACGAAAAACTAAAAGATGGATTGGTAATTAAATTGCCAAAAGCCGGAAAATATCGGGCAGCACCAATACCTTCGTAACCCCGCAAACTATCGAGATTATCTACCACATCGAGAGCATTGATATCTGAGTTAATGCCTGCGATCGCAGTAGCAACTTCTGCCACTTTTCGCTTCCGATTCAATCTCAGCAATAGCTGTTTAGAGTTCATTAACTTACCATAGACAATAGAGCGAGAAACTTGCAATTGAAACCGAAAATCTTGACGTTTCTCAAGTTGGATTAATTCATTGTTCAAATGATTAGATTCTGCACTCCAAAGATGTCCTTTATACTGACCTGACAAACTGGAAAACAAGACAATAATTTGTTTTTGTAAACAAGTATTAATCGCTTGGGTACTGATTTGCACATTCCCAAAAACCAGGATACGTTTAACATCCCGAATTGGTATTTCTCTGGTTTCAGCTTCAGGAACCCAAACCACAAAACGGTAATTTTCCTTGTAAAGGTTTGTCCCTTGTTCAACTAAATAAATAGTTCCCATCTCTTGATTCCAAATATTTTTAGTGTTGCTAGTTTCTGATTCAGCAAATTCAACTGGAGAGGGAAAAGTTAGCGTTGTTGACGGCGCTTGTACCTGGAGGCTTTTTTTTTACTAGCTTTACTTTCACTTTTAGGCGAATCTACTGGAAAGATAGCATTTTCGAGAAAACCATGACCAAGAAACCGAAAGCCAGATTCAAAGTTAGTAATTTGGGTTTTTCCCGAATGCAGTTCTAAACCTAAACTCTGCAAAACTTGCTTGACTTCTCCGTAAGCTTCCACTATTTTTTCTTGACTGGTAGCTAATATCAAAAAATCATCAGCGTAGCGGACTAATTTCTGTGATGAATGGGAAATAATGCAATCAAATTCATCTAAGTAGATATTAGCTAATAAGGGCGAAATTACTGCACCTTGAGGAATTCCTCTGGCAGCTTTGACAATTCCTCTTTCGGTTAACACACCAACAGAAATCCAAGC
>JBAVZX010000975.1:0-12874 GCA_049589015.1 Phormidium sp.
GATATTAAAGCTTACACTCCTAAATGGTTAGAGCTTTATCATCAAGCAGATCTGTTTGTCTTACCAACGTATTCGGAACCTTTTGGCTGGGTTTTTATTGAAGCAATGGCGGCTGGTTTACCAATTATTGCTAGTCGAGTTAATGCAATTCCTGAAATTGTGAGTCATGGGGAAACCGGATTTTTAATTCAACCAGGCGATCGCACTGACTTAGCTAACCGAATTCAACAATTAATAGAAAATCGCAATTTAAGCAGAGAAATGGGTACAAAAGGTCGCCAAATTGTCGAAGAAAAATTTAACGCTCACACTAACTTTCAAACTTTAGAATCAATTTTTCGAGAGATATCTATTGCCAAACAAAGCCATGAAAATTCTGCTCACTTGTCACTACAATTTTGATACCAATGCGGGTGCTGCTGGAGTAACTTGGCGGCTTGGTCAGGAATATGAAAAACTAGGACATCAAGTTTATTACTATTCCCTAGACGACCTACCAAATAAGTTACAGCGCCTAACAAAATTTGCTACTTTTCCTGAATTTGTCACTTACAAAATTGAAAGTCTTTGTAAACAACAAAGACTTGATATAGTGGATGCTTCTACTGGAGATAGTTGGCTATGGGGATTATTACAAACTAATAGAGAAAACCGTCCGCTTTTAGTCGCTCGTTGTCACGGTTTAGAACATATTGAACATCAAGAATATTTGCAGGAAGCAGAACGAGGAAATTTAAAATTTAGTTGGAAATATGGTCTTTATCGGGGTAGTATAAGACTTTGGGAAGTTGCAAATTCTATGCGTTATTCTGACTTAGTTTTGTTGCTGAATAGCGGCGATGCTAAGTATATAATAGAAAATTTGAAAGTCAAACCTGAACGAGTAGCTATTGTTCCTAATGGAATTGCAGATAGATTTTTAAACTTACCTTTTGAGTCAATATCAACAACAGATAATTCTGTAATTCGCATTGCTCAAATTGGTACTTACATTCCTCGAAAAGGAATTCATTACAGTGTCCCAGCATTAAACAAAATTCTCGCTCGTTATCCCCAAGTTGAGGTAACATTTTGCGGAACAAAATGTTTTGAATGTCCCGATCCAGCGCAAGTTTACGCAGATTTTGCTCCTGGGGTACGCGATCGCGTCAAAGTCATTCCCTATTACACCAACGAAACTCTTCCAGAACTTTTAAAAGGTCATCAAATTAAACTTTTTCCCACAATTTCTGAAGGGTTTGGCGTAGCATTAATTGAAGCAATGGCTTGTGGTTTAGCACCGATAACTACAGCCACACCTGGGCCATTAGAAATTGTTCGGGATGGCTATGATGCGATCGTCATTCCCCCAAGAAACAGTCAAGCTATTGAAGAAGCATTAGAACTATTGATTACAAATCGTTCTTTTTTAGCACAATTGCGGCGCAATGCTTATGCGACTGCACAATCTTATAGTTGGGCAAAAATTGCTCAGAAAAACCTTTCATTGTATGAACAAGCTTGTTTAGGAAAGTGCGATCGCTAATGACTAACTACCTCTCAAAAAAAAGCTTTCATATTAGTTTACAACCTGCCCAAGCTTGGACAGCAATTTTAGGTTTAGTGTTATTCACCGCACTTTGTATATTAGCGCACGCAGGTGCGATTTTACGTTTAGCATTTCCCGCCGTATCTTTCATAGTTGGATTATTCTTATATCGACGATATCCCATTCTTTACATAGGTTTTACTTGGTGGATATGGTTCATCACACCTGGGATTCGTCGCTTAGTAGATATTCAAAGTGGCTGGGTAGATCCTAGCCCAATATTGTTAGCCCCACCCTTAGTTACACTAATTACATTAGCTTCTTTTTTACGCTATCTTCCCCAAAGTTTTTACCAAGGTGGATTGCCTTTTATCCTATCTTTTTTAGCAGTTATTTATGCTTTTTTAATCGGTTTAATTAAAGCCACACCCACAGCTGCGATGCTTGCCTGTCTTAACTGGTTAACTCCGATCGCTTTCGGGTTTCATTTATTTATAAATTGGCGAAATTATCCCCAAATCCAGCAAAATATTCAACGCACTTTTTTATGGGGAGTATTAGTAACCGGAAGCTACGGAATATGGCAATATTTAGTAGCACCTGAATGGGATAAATTTTGGATTGTCAACACCGGAGCAGTTGCCTTTGGCACACCTGAACCTTTAGGAATTCGGGTATTTAGTACCATGAATTCTCCCCAACCCTTTGCAGTAGTGATGATGGCAGGTTTATTACTATTATTTAATGGTAAAGGAACTTTACGTTTTGCCGCTGCCGGAGTGGGATATCTTTCCTTACTTTTATCATCAGCAAGGGCTGTTTGGTTAGGCTGGTTAGTAGCAGTTTTTATCCTAACCTCATCACTCAAAGCCAAGTTGCAAATGCGTTTAATTATGACACTTTTGGTCATAGTAATTCTCGTAGTTCCCTTAGCTAATATCGAGCCTTTTTCTTCAGTAATTGCCCCAAGAATTGAATCTCTTACTAATGCTGACGATGATGTAAGTTACAACGAAAGATCTGAACGTTACGAAACTTATTTAGGTCTTGCTTTAACACAAATTATTGGTAGCGGATTAGGAGGAAATACAGCTTTAGGCCCTAATATTGATAGTGGGATTTTAGACATATTTTACTCATTTGGTTGGTTAGGCGCTATCCCCTATTTAGGCGGAATTATTTTACTAATTTTTAGCCTATTACAATATCCTGAAGTTCGTTTTGATTCCTTTATGGGTGCTGCTCGTGCTATTAGCATTGGTGTATTCGCCCAAATAGGTTTCAATGGTGCAACTGCTGGAGTATTTGGTGTTGTTTTGTGGGGATTTTTCGGTTTAGCTGTAGCTGGCCATAGATATTACTCTCAGCAAAATCAACGCTGAATAAAAGATTAATAATTTGTCATTTTGAGTAAGGAAGTTTAATAGGTCATGTTATTGATTCAGAAAAAACGTATTACAGGAATTCATATTATCGGAATTGTGATCGTTGGATTTATCCTCTCAATTCCAGCTATTTTTGGCGGAATTTTTGAGGCACATGACCTGATTGCATTTCATTTAAAATGGTCTAAACATTTCACAGAACAATTTTGGACAGGCGAACTTTATCCTCGTTGGCTGCAAAATATGAATGCTGGTTTAGGAAGTCCAGCTTTCTTTTTTTATGGCCCAATTCCATATTACTTTAGTAGTTTATTTCATCCTTTTTTCCCTAACGATTCATCCGGTTGGCATCAGCTGAGTTTATCTGCTACTTTAGCCCTTTTAGCATCTGGAATTACCGCCTATATTTGGTTAAAAGATATTACTAATCACAACGCAGCTTTTATCGCTGCAATTTTATATATGACTTTGCCGTATCACTTCGCAGTTGATTTTTACGTTCGTTTTGCTTATGCAGAACATTGGAGTTTTGTTTGGCTACCATTGCTGTTATATTTTACGCGAAAAATCAGTACTGGCTCTAAATTTGCTTTAGTAGGTTTTGCCATCAGCTATGCTCTGCTGATTATGACACATTTAATAACTGCACTCATATTTTCAATTATTCCTATTTCCTATTTATTGTTACTTACTGAGAGGAGACAAAGAAAACGAGCATTACTATATTTCCTAGTTGCAATATTACTGGGCATTGGGTTATCGGCAATTTATTTAGTGCCAGCTATGACCACTCAAAAATATATCTCTATGGTAGATATGAACACAGGAAGATTTTTTTATACAAACAATTTTCTTTTTTTTAGTAAGGACTTTTTTAGTTCTAAATTTAATTTATATCTGGGTATTAAAACAATACTATTAGCTGGATTAGCTAGTGGCGCTTTTTTCCTGGCACGTCAGCATCAAATAGCAAAACTTAGACGAGAAAGTAGCTATTGGATGATTATTGCCATGAGTGCTTTTTTGATGACATTACCTATAAGTAAACCTATATGGGAAATCTTTTCCATAATTCAAAGAATTCAACATCCTTGGCGATTTAATACTATTTTGACAGTAGCTACCACTGCTATTTTAGCTTTAGGAATTTCAGCACTGAAAAAACCAATAAATGTTACTACTAAAAGAACTTTAGCAATTACAACTTCATTAGTCGCTATTCTCTTATTATCTGGTGGCGTAGTTGCCCATATTTATACAAATCCTGAAGTATTATACAAATACACTATTTTAGAAAAGCCATTGAATGCTAATCAAGAGTTAAATATTAGTTTAGATGCACCCGAATATCGACCTAGATGGGTATCTCCTGAAATATTTACAGCATCCAAAATTGAAGAATTAGGGAATAGCTTTGAGCAAGCAAAAATAGCTATTGGACAGGGTAATCTATCAATCACCAAATGGCAGTCGAGACATCTAGTTTTACAAACCGATGCTATAACTAATCTTTGGGTAAATATTCATCAATTTTATTATCCAGGATGGACTGCCAAAATTAACGGCGAATCGCGTCTTTTGCCAGTACAACCTTCAACACCAGAGGGTTTATTGAGCTTGTGGATACCGCCAGGAAAGCATCAGATTACGTTAACACTAGAAGCTGGTTTGGAAGAACGAACCGGACAAATTATTAGTGTTATTTCTGCACTGATGATTGTCTTTTTTATCTTTTGGTTTCGCGAGAGTGGTTCGCGTCAATTGAGAACTCAAAAAAACCACAATAAACCTCATCAACTTACTCGTTTTTAGATCACATTATTAACTATGAAAAATCCTGATTGTATTGTTTGCTGTACACCTGCTTGGGGCGAAAATTGGCAATGGTTTGCGCCTGAACTAAGCGAATATCAACTCCACTGGCATTTCCATTATGATAAACCGCGAGGAATCTTAGAAAAATACACCAGATTATCGGGAGTTCGTACCTGTTTAGAAGCAGTTCGTTCTGCAAAGCAACATCAAGCTGATTTACTGGTTGCACACAATCCCAGGCTATCATTTTGGTGTGTTTTTTTTGCCTTCTGCTTAGGCGTGAAAACTAAACATATTGCCTATTCTTTTAACTTTCATGAATTGCCTCAAGGTTTAAAACGTCAAATAATGAAATGGGCTTTTAAAACAATCCATCAATTCATCGTTTATTCAAAGTTAGAAAAGCAGCTTTACAGTGACTATTTCGGAATTTCCCAAGAACTTATTGAAACGAAACTTTGGACTATGAAACCACCTAAAGTTGAACCGCAAGAACCACTTGAAGAGGGCGATTATATTTGTGCCATTGGGGGTAATGCGCGAGACTATATAACGCTAATGGCAGCCATGAAAAAATTGCCGGATTTAAAGATGATTATTGTGATCAGACCTAGTAATCGAAAAAATTTAGAAATTCCTGCAAATGTCAAAGTTTTAGAGAATATTTCCGAACCTCATGCTATGAATATCTTGAAACATTCACGGTTTATGGTGTTACCACTTAAAGGCGCAGAAGTACCCTGTGGTCATTTTACTTTAGTCTCGGCAATGCACCTTGGCAAAGGATTTATTATTACTAATTCTCTTGGAGTTAGTGACTATGTAATAGAAGATTATAATGGTATTACCTGCAAACCATTTGCGTCAGATGCTTTAGCAGAAGCAATTATTAATCTTTGGAATAATCCAGAAAAAAGCCATAAACTTGGCGAAAATGGCAAAGAGTTTGCCAAAAAATATTGTTCAGAAGATTTAAGTCTTCAGCATTTAAGAAATACGCTTTTTGCTGATAACTCACCTTGGAAGATTTTTAGTTAACCTATCGTAAATTGATGATGAAAATCCTATTTCTTGACCAAAGCGGAAAACCTGGAGGCGCAGAATTGTGCTTGTTGGATATTGCGAAACCCTATCGAAATCACTGTTTAGTTGGGTTGTTTGCTGATGGTGCTTTTAAAGAGTTGCTTGAACAGCAACAAATTTCTGTGCAAGTTTTAACTAATCAGGCAATAAAGGTTGGTAAAGAAAGCAGTTTGATTCAAGGTTTAACTAGTTTTAGTCAAATTACACCTTTGATTAGTAAAGTAGTTAAAATTAGCCGGAATTATGATTTAATTTATGCTAACACGCAAAAGGCTTTAGTTGTAGGTGCGATCGCCAATCTGTTCACCAATCGCCCTCTCATTTATCACTTACATGACATCCTTTCCCTAGACCATTTTAGTAAAACTAATTGTCAGATTGCTGTTACTTTAGCTAATCGTTTTGCATCATTAGTAATAGCTAATTCCCAAGCAACCAAAACAGCATTTATACAAGCGGGAGGAAACCCAGAAATTATAGAAATTGTTTATAATGGTTTTACAGCTAAAAACTATGAAATTGCTGAATCAAAAGTTAATCAAATTCGAGCAAATTTAGGAATTGAGCAACAATTTGTAATTGGACACTTTAGCCGTTTATCACCTTGGAAAGGACAGCATATTTTAATTGAAGCCCTCACCCATTGCCCAGAAAACGTCACAGCAATTTTAGTTGGCGATGCCCTGTTTGGTGAAGAAGATTATGTCCAGCAATTACACAAGCAAGTAGCAGAATTAGGGTTAGAAAAAAGGGTGAAATTTTTAGGGTTTCAAGCAGAGATTGTACCCTTAATAAAAGCTTGCGATTTGATTACTCATACCTCTATTTCACCAGAACCTTTTGGGCGGGTAATTGTCGAAGCGATGTTATGTAGAAAACCTGTAATTGCTGCTAAAGCTGGAGGTGCGATCGAATTAATTGAACATCACAAAACAGGTTGGTTATTCACACCTAGAAATTCTCTTGAATTGGCAAAAATTATTAATAACTGTCGTCAGCATCCAGAGTTATGTCAAACTATTGCCCAACAAGCCCAAATTATTGCTAGTCAAAGCTTTGAATTGACAACAATTAATCAACAGATTAGCCAATTATTGATCAGGGTGATGTCTGGTGGTGAGGAGAGAGAGAGATTAAGAAAGGAATTTTTAACCGCAGATCAACGCAGATGAATAAACACAGATTAATCACAATAGTTACAGTCACATTGCTGTGTATTTTAGCAGTTTCAATCTGGTATGAAATAAAATCAGATAATCTTCAAACTGCACAGAATACAAATGTTGAGACTGCCAAAAGTGCCGATGCTTTTGTTGATAGTATAGGTGTCGTTACTCACTGGGGTTATCCCGATACTCCCTACGGTTTTAAATATGAAGAAGTCAAGCAAAAATTGGTGGAATTAGGTATCCGTCATGTGCGCGATACTCTCAGTTCTCGAATTCAAGATTTAGCGGCAGTGGGAATTAAAAGTCAGGTGGGAGTTCAACCAAATGAAGGCACTCCTACTCAACTTAAAGATGCCATCAAAGCTGCGAACAAACCTATTGCTGCTATTGATGCTGTCGAAGGGCCAAATGAACCAGATATTTTTTGGCCTCCTGCCAATATTACTTATCAAAATCAAGGTTTTCCCGAAGGTGTAATTGCTTTTCAAAAAGACCTTTATACTACTTTCAAAAATGATTCTGAAACAAGAAATATTACAGTGATTGGGCCAGCATTAGGCAAAAGTTACGGTTACGAAACGAAGTCACCTTTGGGGAAAGATACCTTAACTAATTACGTTGATTGGGGGGCTTTTCATCCTTACCCAGGCGGTGGTAATGGTTATAGCGTACCTTTCAGGTATAACACGATTGAAAAGTACTTTTGGCAGGGAAATTTTCCGGCAGTTAATATTGATGAATGGCCTTATGCTTTTGATGTTTTATCACCCCCATTTGGGAATAAACCAATGGCAGCAACAGAAACAGGTTACAACACTTCAAAAAATGGTATTTCTGAGCGAATGCACGGCAAATATATGCCACGATTATTTTTGGAATATTTTCGGAAAGGTATTGTTCGTACTTTATCTTATGAATTTCTTGATGAATTCAATAACCCTGATAATCCCGAAGCAAATTTTGGTTTGTTGCGGAATGATTTAAGTCCAAAACCTGCTTATACTGCTTTGAAAAATGTAATTAATTTGCTCAAAGATCCGGGTGCTAATTTTACTTCTGGTTCTTTAGATTATAGCATTTCTGTTAATCCGCCTCCAGAGTACGATCGCACCCAATACATCCATCACCTCTTACTCCAAAAACAAAATCGTACCTTTTATTTAGCACTGTGGCATGAAATTTCTAACGGCGATATTAGTAGTACTCCCGTGCGAGAGATTACACCCCCAGATATCCCTGTTACTATTACTTTGAAAACACCGATTAAAGATGTAACTATCTACTCCCTAGACGACAATGGCAATATGTCTTTTCAACCAATATCTTCGACTTCAACTATCAATTTAAACGTCCCAGATAAAGCACTAATACTTGCCCTCACTCCCCAGTAAATTACCCATTTAAACCTATGACTAACGCAAATCTTTCTATCAGTTTTTTCCTTCCTAACCTCGATGGTGGCGGTGCAGAAAGAGCCATGTTACACTTAGCAGCAGGTATCGCCAAACGTGGGATTAAAACAGATTTAATCCTCGCCAACGCCGAGGGCGAATATTTAGAAAAAGTCCCCCCAGAAGTACGATTAATTAACTTAAATTCCCGCAGTCCCGTAATCTTTTGGAAAACCCTAGCTTTGCGGCATTACTTACAACAGGAACAACCTACATTTTTACTTTCTGCTTTAGATATTCTCAGCGGCGCTACTTGGGCAAAAAATTTAGCTGGTGTGTCGACAAAAATAATTATGTGTGTCCAAACAAATCTTTCTCAACAATTCCGAAATGACTCTGGAATTATGAGTAAAATTAGACCTAATTTAGTCAAACAATGGTATCCTTTAGCTGATGGAATTATCGCCGCTTCTCAAGGAGTTGCTGAAGATGTTTCGCAAATTTCAGGAATACCTGTAAAAAACATCAATGTGATTTACAATCCTGTGGTAATGCCGGAATTATTTGAGAAAGCGAAAGAACCTATCAATCACCCTTGGTTTGCATCAGGAAAACCACCAGTAATTTTAGGAGTAGGTCGGTTAGTACCACAAAAAGATTTTCCGACTTTGATTAAAGCTTTTGCTATTGTTAAACAGCAAATTTCTGCCAAGTTAATGATTTTGGGTGAGGGAGAAAAGCGCCCTCAATTAGAAGCTTTAGTGCGAGAATTAGGCTTAGAAAATGATGTGGATATGCCGGGATTTAAAGATAATCCATACACTTATATGGCAAAGGCAAAGCTGTTTGTACTTTCTTCCGCTTGGGAAGGTTTTGGTAATGTGGTAGCGGAAGCAATGGCGGTTGGTACTCCTGTTGTTTCTACTAATTGTCCTAGCGGCCCAGCAGAGATTTTGGAAAATGGAAAGTATGGTAAGTTGGTTTCGGTGGGAGATATTAATGCTTTGGCAAATGCTATTTTGGAGACGTTGAAAAACCCAACTAATTCACAGTTATTGCAGGAAAGGGCGTTAGATTTTACTGTGGATAATGTGGTGGATCAATATCTAAAGGTTTTAGGTGTTGAGTCTGAAAAAAGTTATCAGCTTTCGGGTAATTTGTTGTAGAGAATAGAAGATTTTTTTGAACCACAGAGACGCAGAGAACGCAGAGGAAGAGAAGGCGGAGAGAGTAATTGTAGGACAGGCATCTTGCCTGTCATTGTCAATCTAAAATCCCTAAACTATGCGAATTTTACATCTTTTAAATCACGTTCAAGAAATTGGTAATGGTATTGTTAATGTGGCGATCGATCTATCCTGTCTCCAAGCCAAAGCAGGTCATCAAATTGCTGTTGCTTCTGCGGGGGGTGAATTTGAGGTTTTGTTGGCTAAATATGGGGTAAAGCATTATGTTTTAAATCAGGCAAGAAATCCGGTTAATTTAGTTAAGGCTGTTCAATTTTATCGGGAAATTGTGCGGGAATTTCAGCCGGATATTGTGCATACTCATAACATGACGGGTGTGATATTGGCAAGATTATTAAAACCGGGGTTTAATTATGCTTTAATTTCAACGGTGCATAATGAATTTCAACGCAGTGCAATATTAATGGGTTTAGCCGATCGCGTAATTGCCATTAGTAATGCTGTAGCTAATTCTATGATGCGCCGAGGTATCCCTAAAAGTAAAATTTCTGTGGTTTATAATGGCACTTTGGGTAGTCCCCGCACTCGGAATATTTCTGAGTATCAACCATTAACTTTATCACGTCCTGCGATCGCCACCGTAGCCGGAATGTATCATCGCAAAGGAATAGCTGAACTCATCGATGCTTTTAGTAAAATTGCCGCTAACTTTCCCGAATTACATTTATATTTAGTCGGAAATGGCCCGGATAAAGTAACATTTGAAACTCAGGCGCAAAATACACCTTTTACTAACCGAATTCATTTTGTAGGTTTTCAGCCAGAACCGCAAAAATATCTTCTATCTTGCGACATATTTGTGTTAGCTTCCCATCAAGAACCTTTTGGTTTAGTACTTTCCGAAGCGCGAGAAGCTGGCTGTGCAATTGTGGCAACAAATGTTGATGGTATACCGGAAGCATTGGATAATGGAAAGGCTGGAATTTTAGTTCCTCCTAAAGATAGTTGTGCTTTAGCAAATGCTTTCTCTAATTTGTTGAATTTGCCTGAATTACTCTACAAATGGCAAAACCAAGCTAAAACAAATTTAGATTGGTTAAATGTTTCACGAGTTAACAGAGAAACTTTGGCGGTTTATGAAGAAGCGATCGCTAATTTAAAGTAAACTTTATAAATCCTCGACTTTGATGAAGTTTGTGTGAAACAACTGGATAAAATCTTGAATTAACTTTTCCCAACACTACAATTTGCTTAGTAGGTAAGTTTTTCAGGATGAACTACCGTGAACTTAATAATAACCGCTTCAGTAATTATTTATCTCCTCATCAGTTTATATTTTGCCAATAACTGGTTAAAATTTTTTAAATCTGACTCGACACCAACTCCAGAAAATTCTTTTTTATCCTTAATTATTTTAGTTATAATCACCATTTCTTGGCCTTTGCTTGTACCTTTATATCTCATTATTTCCTTAAGTTCTTTTGTTGTCAAACGGATATTTTCACCCAAGCCTAAAAACACTTTCTTTGACCAATCAGTTACCACAGTTCCCCTCACAGCTACTACTGTTTATCAAAGCGAAAAAGGTTAAATTTTAAGTTTCCTGTTTCCAACTTCTTCATAACTTTAGGTGGGCATAAAACCCACCTTTTTTGGGAATTTAAATGTATTGGGAAATATCCTCTTTACATTCATCAGCTAAATAAGAAAGCGCCCGAAAACGCAAACCTACTAACTGTTCATATAAAGGATTTAGCTTACACATTGGCGGAATATGTATCACCTTATGTCCAAATAAAACAATATCCCGTTCAAAAGGACATTGAGGGGGAATCATTTTACACAAAAATCGCGCCATATAAGGGCTATCAATTTCCATGTCATCCAAAAAGTTACGCACAGGCTGTAAAGTAGCAAAAACAGGTTTTCCCTGAGAAGAAAGTTGGTGATTTTTTACTTCTAAAGTTTCAGGACTTAGTAATACCCTCAGTGCTTCTAAAACATCTAACTTCTGACCTAATAAAGCAGTACAAAACTCTCGTAATACTTGATCTTCCGATTCCGAATAAGTACCATTAGCTAAAGCCACAATTACGGCAGTTCTGACAAAGTTTTGAATTAGGGAATTATTGCCATGCAAAGCAGCCGCTAATTCTGTAGCCGAAATTGGGTGCAAAGAACCAATATTTGTATCGGGATAAATGTTATCTTGCAGTAAATTTTCAATGACTTCTTTCTCTTCTTCATTATATTCACCATCTGCCCAAGCCACAGTTAGAAAACCGCGCAAACAGGCACTAAATTGTTGATTCTGTATCCGTACTCTTCCCGCTAGTAAGCGAATTATATTCATCCCAATTTCTGGATTTTCTCTAATTAGCTGATAAAGTTGTTCTTGGGTTAATACTAAACATTTACAAGCTGACAAAGTTGTTACTGAAACCGAATGGGGTTCAGGAGCAAATATGGACATTTCCCCAAAATATGCCCCAGTTTCTAACTGTGCTAATTGCAAACCTCCTAAATGTACTTGTACAACACCGGAAATTAAAATGTAAAAGAAAGAACCAGTTCCACCTTGTTTAAAAATTGTGTACCCTGTGGGAAACTCTACTTCAGAAAAGTTAGCGGCGAGTCGTGATAAAACTTCTTCTCGTTCAATATCCCGAAACATGGGAATATTTTGTAAAAGTTGCAGGTTCGTTTCACTGAGCATCATAAACAATTCCCCCTTTCCAAATTCTTAATGTAAAACATTTTGATTTATACTTAGGCTTGTTTTTTCAATTGTAAGTAAAACAGTTCTTCAGAAGCACCGAAAAGTCGATTAAATTTGCGAACTCTTTGGGCAAGACTCCGAATAATATTGATGGCAATATTAGGACTTTGTTTAATTGCTTGATAGACTTGTTGACCAGTTAAAACTAAACATTTAGACTCTTCTATAGCAGTAGCAGAAGCAGCACGAGAACGAGATTCAAATAAAGCCATTTCGCCAAAATAGCTACCAGGTTCTAAATAAGCAAGAGTGAAATCATCTAAATGCACCTTGACCTTACCAGAAACCAAAATATAAAGCAATTGTCCTTGATCACCCTTAGTAAAAATTGTCTGATTAGCAGGAAAAACCACTTCTTCTAAAGTCTTGGCGAGTTCTGGTAAAAAATCCTGTTCAATTTCTTGAAAAATGGCGACTTCCTGAAGGAAGCGTAGACGAGTTTCTAAAGTTGTCATTGGTTATTTGTCCTTAGTCATTTATCAGGTACGTTGTTGCGCTTCAGCGCTCTTAGCAAGAATTATCATAAGAGCGCTGAAG
>JBAVZX010000976.1:0-2073 GCA_049589015.1 Phormidium sp.
GCCCAAACCTATTAAAGAACAATGGGGAGGATTAACCAGTGTAGCTTTAGCCTTTATTAAGGATGAAAAAACGTATCTGTTTGAAAAAGCAGATGATAAAGGAAATTTTCGCTACGTTTGTTATTCAACTGAAAATTACTCCCAACCAGATCGGGGATTTCCCCAAACTGTCGATGTTGATTTCTTACAAATTCCTCCTACTTATGCAGAAGAGGGCTTCAGACAGCTGGATGCTGTACTCTTTGAAGCGGATAATATGTTTGTCTTAAGTGAGAACCGTTATATTCAATTTAATCTTACAGAAAAACAGTGGTCATACCCAAAATCTATTGATAGAATATGGCGGGGTATTCCTCTGAACAAAGACTCTTTTAAAAAGGTCAAAACGGCTTTTATCGGACGAGATGGGGCTACGTATTTCTTCTCGGATGAATACTATGTCAAGTATGAGGACAATAGATTTACGGCTCCTGCTCCAATTAAAGGGGATTGGGGGATTATAGATAACAATTTTGTCAGCAATAACAGAGGAAACAAGATAGACGCTGCCTTTGTATTCCAAAACAAAACTACGTATTTATTCTCAGGCGATCAATATGTACGGTATTCTGGCAAGGACTACCGATATGTGGATGAAGGGTATCCTAAATTTATTGCTAATAACCTGAGAATGGAAGAGGGCTTTAAAAACCTACCTGAAGAATTTGAAGATACTATAGGGAACCTGATTGATAATGGTGCTAATACAATTATCAATGCCATCATTTCTAACCAGCGTAATATTTATATCTTCATTGGTAGTTGTTGCTATGTTGTCTCACAAAGTCTAGACTTTGTTTATGATATCGATATCATCGGTAACATTAAAAATAATATTAGCCAAAAAAGCAAAGTTGATGCTGCTGTAGTTAATGATTGTGGACAAACCTTTTTATTCTCTGGAGATCAGGGGATCAGGTATTCAGATGATACCTACGGTTATGTAGATGATGGCTATCCAAAATTTATCTCTGATGTCCTTGTTGAATTTGGAATATCAAATATTCCAGAAATTTTCAAGTATGGAATTGATGCAGTTCTTAAAGGTTCTGATGGAAATATCTACCTGTTTAAGGAGCAAAATTATTTGCGTTCTGGGGAGCCTGATATTAAGCTAATCAAAGACAAATGGGGAAAAGTTAAAAATAATTTCATCAGTAACGCTAATTCAATTGATGCTGCTTTTGCCTCTCCTGATGGAAAGATATATGTCTTTAAGGGCGACCAATATATTCGGTACAAAGATTGTGAACAAGAGTTTGTAGACGAAGGATTCCCGAAATTAATCAAAGATAATTGGGGTAACTTACCCGTTAAATTTGAAGAATCAGTTGATGGAGGCTTTGTTTTTGATGGAAAAACTTATTTACTAAAAGGAGATGATTATGTTCGCTACTCAGATAATAGCTATCAGTTGATTGACAGCATTTATCCCCAAAAATTTAAATGTCGGTGGGGTAAGTGGTCTGATTATCTCTTAAGTGATATTAAAACAATCACTCGATTTAAACAGCTACAGAATACGTATGGTAACGGAGAGTATACTTTAACTGATTTCTTACATACTGAAAAAGGTATGGTGAAAGACCCTTACAAAATGCTTTCGGAAATTTTTGATTGGGATATAGATGAAGTCAAATGGTTAAAACGTAAAAATGGGTTTTTGAGTCAAGAAAACCTGTTTGAGAAAAAATTTAACTTGGAGTTAGTAATTAAGCTATATGAAATATTTACTGTCACTAAGAAAATGGGAACGTCTCCATCTGAACTTTATAAAGAGGTTTGGTTAAAAATGTATCCCCCTAGCAATTTATCAGAAGCAGCAGATGCTTTATACAATTTTTTGGCTTTGTTTCATGGGTAACAAAGGAAAGGATTATGCAATTCAATACAAAGGAAAAACAAGAGTCAAAAAAAAGGAGAAATATAGATGTCAGGATCAAATAGATCAAGGTCAAGAAGTCGTAGTCCGTCGAATGGTTTAACTAAACGTCAAGCAATAGAGAGAAGCCGTTCAAGAAGTCGGTCTAGAGG
>JBAVZX010000977.1:0-2198 GCA_049589015.1 Phormidium sp.
GCACGATCCTATACCCGTAGAATTAAGGGGTAAAACTCAAGCAATGATTAATATTTGGTTAGATTGGGGGCGTGAAAACGGTTATCAGTGGTAGGAAATAATGCTTGGCAAAAACAGGTTAAAAAATGGATTGAAACAGATTATCCTCACCTAAAATCTACAGGTTATGAAGTTACAAGTCCTGACACGATTGATTATAATTGTGTTGCTTGGGCTATGGAAGAAACTGATAGTTGGTGGTGGCCTAATCCCGAATCTGAAAGTTATTGGCCTCCTAATGTACCTCGCAAAGAAACTTTAGAAGCTTTTATCCAAACTTTTGCTATATTCGGTTATCAAGTATGTGAAAATTCTGATTTAGAAAAAGATTGTCAGAAAATAGCAATTTATGTTTTAAATGGAAAACCTACTCATGTTGCCAGACAATTAGACAAGGGAAACTGGACAAGTAAATTAGGTTCAAATGAGGATATTATTCATCATACTTTAGAGGGATTAGAAAGTGAAAAATATGGGAAAGTTATCACTATAATGAAAAGAAAAATTAATAAAATAAATAATCCTGTGGGAAAATCACAAACAATATGAAAAAATATCTTATAAGCTGTTAGCTTCCTTATTTAAATAAGATTTAGTTATCCCCATAAGTACGGGAGAGCGATCGAT
This sequence comes from Phormidium sp., assembly GCA_049589015.1. Lineage (GTDB taxonomy): Bacteria > Cyanobacteriota > Cyanobacteriia > Cyanobacteriales > Aerosakkonemataceae > Floridanema. Next base: position 667 of record JBAVZX010000977.1, read on the forward strand.
CTAAAAAAACATCAGAATATATTACAAATCAGTGAATAACCTTGCTTTCCGTAAAATAAACTTTAACACAGTTTCATTTTTAGCAATAATATCAGCCTGGATTTCCATTCCCGATTGTAAGGCATTTTTGCGATCGCCTTTTAAATATAATTGCTCCGGTTGAATCGTTACTTCATAGTAAGGAGGAATAGGATTAACTCCTGTATTTTGTGGAGTAATAGCATCAGGGGAAATCGTCATTACTGTTCCTTGTAAAATCCCATAATCAGGGTAAGGATAAGCACTCACCCGCATTTGGGTTTTTTGTCCAATTTTCACCTTACCAATATCCTCAGTTGAAACTCTGGCTTTAATCACTAAAGGAGTATCACTAGGAGCAATTTGAGCAATTTCTTCTCCCATACGAACAGTTTGATTCGGATTCCGCAAATTTAATTTGAGAATCACACCTGATATTGGTGCAGAAACAACAGTTTTACTGATTTCTCGTTGCACTTGTAATAATTCTTGTCTGTCACTCCCTAATTGTTTTTCAAGTTCACTTTTACGCTGTAATAAACTATTTTGCTCCTGATTTAAACGAGCTAAACTTGCTTCTCCAGCCGCTTTTTCCTGAGCAATTTTTTCTTTTGCCATAGTCACCACTCCATCACTAGGGTTAAGACTGGCTAATGCTACTTGTAACCTCGCTTTCACAGATTCTATCGTTTTTAATTGACGTATTACAGTTAGTTTTTGACTTTGTAATAAGGCGGTGCGTTCTGCTACTGATTCCTGTTGTTGTTCAACAGCTGATTGAACTTCTTCAATTTGATTTTTGCCTAACGCAGATTCTCCTATTTTTTGATAGCGATCGCGTTTTTGTTGAGCAATTTTTAAAGCAGATTGACTAGCGCGTAAAGAAGCTTCTGAAGCTTTAATATCGCTTTGAGCTTTTTGCCATTCTTCCTCAGCAACTTGCAAATTTGCTCTTGCTTCATTCACTTGAGCTTGTACAGTTAAACGCCGTTCGTTATACTCTTTTTCAATCCGCAAAAGATCTGCTTCAGCAGAAGCTATAGCTCGTTTCATTCTTTCTTCTTCTGCATTCAGTTGTAGGTTTAAATTCCTTAATTGCTCTGAAACCTGTTGTAATTGTTGCAAATTTTGTTCTACACTCCCCTGAAGTTGGACTTGGCGAGTGCTAAAACGGGAAGCATCCAAAGTAACTAAAGGTTTTCCTTGAGTTACAGTTTCATTTTCTTTCACATCAATCCCAATCACAGTCCCATCGCTGGGTGCTTGTACCAGTTTCACCCCCCCGTTAGGGCGTACCAGTCCTGGAGCTTTCACGGTAACGGGTAAGGGTGTAAAAGCAGATACACTAAAGGCTATGGCGACTGTCCCCACTAAAAATATACCGCCAAAAATTGTCCAGCCACTCACAGGAGGTAGAAATTCATCCTCTTGAGAACGGGGCAGAAAATCGGGATTAGGCTTTTTTAGCATAATTAAGGGTATAAGTAGAATTAAGTAAGTAAAGGGTTTTTAGG
>JBAVZX010000978.1:0-3191 GCA_049589015.1 Phormidium sp.
GTCCGAAAATAGCAAAAAAACGTGGACTTGAAGCAAATTTTTAGGACACCAAATCCGATTATTGGAGTAGTTCATCTATTGCCATTACCCACTTCCCCCCGCTGGGGAGGCAATCTAAAAGCAGTGATCGATCGCGCCGAACAAGAAGCCACAGCCTTAGCATCTGGAGGTGTCGATGGGATTATGGTGGAAAATTTCTTCGATGTGCCTTTTACCAACACTCAGGTAGATCCAGCGGTAGTCAGCGCCATGACTTTAGTTGTGGATCGAGTGATGAATTTGGTGACATTGCCAGTGGGAATCAACGTTTTGCGGAATGATGCTCACAGTGCTTTAGCGATCGCCAGTTGCGTCAAAGCTCAGTTTATCCGCGTCAACGTCCTCACAGGCGTAATGGCCACCGATCAAGGATTAATCGAAGGACAAGCGCATCAACTATTAAGATATCGCCGAGAATTAGGCAGCGATATCAAAATTTTGGCAGATGTGTTAGTAAAACACGCCAGACCTTTAGGTTCGCCCAATCTCACCACAGCAGTACAAGATACAATAGAGCGGGGTTTAGCTGACGCAGTAATTTTATCTGGTTGGGCAACAGGCAGTCCTCCCAGTTTGGAAGACCTAGAGTTAGCCAAAGCCGCCGCCAGCAACACACCCGTATTGATCGGTAGTGGTGCTAATTGGGAAAATATTTCTACCTTGATGCAAGCAGCAGATGGTGTAATTGTTTCCAGTTCCCTAAAACGTCAAGGAAAACGCGAGCAAGCAGTTGATCCAATTCGGGTGAGCCAATTTGTAGAAGCCATGCGACATAGCGTATCTGGGAAACCTCAACCCCACCCCATTTCGTCAATGAAACTGCATTCTTAGTCAGTTAACAACACTAGGAATGTTGAGTTGAATTGAGGTGTATAGTTCACAATGGAAATTAATTGGCAAACTATAACCAGATTGTATGAGATAGCAAGGCTGTAAATATGATGATTCGCCGACGTTCTACTCCTTGGATTCATCGCTGGTCGCGTATTCTGATTGCTGCGATCGCCATTTTAGGAATTCTAGACACAATTTACCTCACCTTAGTAGAGTGGGGAGTACTCCAAGAAGCTCTTTGTCCTACCACTGGCTTCATTGACTGTAACGCTGTATTAGACAGTGCTTACGCTAAAGTCTTTGGTATACCTTTATCAGTCTTAGGTTTCTTCGCCTACGTAGGTATAGCAGCTTTAGCACTAGGGCCATTACTGATTAATCCACAAGAACAAAAAACCCTGCGTTCCAAAATGGAACAATTAACTTGGTTGGCGTTGTTTGCAGGTGCAACCGCCATGTTGTTCTTCAGCGGTTATCTGTTTTATTTAATGGCTTTTGCGATCGGAAAATTGTGTATTTATTGTCTGTTCTCAACCATATTTTCGATCGCCCTATTTGTAATTACCTTATTTGGTCATACCTGGGAAGATATCGGGCAGCTATTTTTTACTGGTATTGTCGTCGGCATGATCGCCTTAATTGGCATCCTTGGCATTTATGCCAGCGCCAGAACGCCCACCACCACTGCTGGTAATACTGGCAATACTACCGTCGTTGGCGAAGCTGGTAGGCCAATTCAAAACACCTCTGGCCCAGCAGAAATCGCTCTAGCACGCCATTTGACACAAGTGGGAGCAAAAGAATACGGTGCTTACTGGTGTCCCCACTGTCACGATCAAAAAGAATTATTTGGTAAAGAAGCTGCTGCAGAACTAGATTACGTTGAGTGTGATCCTAAAGGTGTAAATCCGCGACCACAACTCTGTCAAGCCGCCAAAATTAAAGGTTATCCAACTTGGGAGATTAAAGGACAGTTGTACGAAGGTGCACAATCCTTGGAAAAACTTGCAGATTTAACAGATTACAAAGGCCCTCGTACCTTTAAAAATTCACTTCCTGGGCGGTAATTCTTATAAGCTGTCACACATCTAAATTACTTATGGAGGTCCCAGAGGAGATCTTGAGCAGGGGAGAGGGTTAGAGCAATTTTTTCTGTTTCCAAATAATTAAATTTAAATGCAGAACAGCTTAAAACCTGTTTTCTCCAAAAACAACACTCTGGTTGCTCATAGCTGCCAGAGTGTTGTTTTTAGATAACCCTAGTTGCTAGTTATTCAAAAACCCGATTTCTCAGGTTAAATTTACCATTAGCTGCAACCCACCAAGACAAGAAACCGGGTTTTTAGCTGCGGCGAAGGGTCAAAGTTTTATAACTAGCAACTTGAGTTAATCTTTAAAAGAATAACAAAGACAAGCTCGTAAGTAAGGCACTTTTAACCGTGAAAGTGGAGTTCCTTTTTTTGTACTCAGTAATATTACCGACTCGTTTCTTCACACAAGCTTTAAAACAGTAGGGTAAAATACCACTTAGTTTAAAGATTCGATGAAGTTACTAAAGAAGCATAGCAATTATTTGTAAGGTTTAGTTATTATTTCCGAAGATTTGCTTAGTTAAGTGTTACTGCTATTTACGTACTTACTTAGTTATGGACAAGAACTCCATAGCAGTAATAACGATTACTGATATCAAATCAGGATACCTTTGTTAGTAGAACTATGAAACGCCCCGTAATTGCTATTGGCTTGGATGCAGCAGACCCGGTTTTACTCGAAAATTGGATGTCTCAGGGTCATCTGAAAAATTTACGTCGTTTGCGGGAACAAGGAGCTTACACTCACTTAAATACATTTGATTATTACAGAGCCGAAACACCTTGGACAACCTTTCTCACAGGTTGTTCGCCGGAACAAACTGGCTACTGGGCACCGCTAAAACTTCGGGAAGGAACTTATAAAATAGAAGAAGTTAATGCTTACGATTTTCAGGAATTCCCCCCATTTTATGCTTTAGGGGAAGATTTCCGGGTAGCAGTATTTGATATGCCTCAGTCTGCCCTTTCCAAACAAGCAAATGGCTTACAAGTTTTGGCTTGGGGGGCGCACTCAGCATTAACACCGAGTCATTCCCAACCAGCGGAACTCTTAGGAGAGTTAATTAATAAACATGGTGAACATCCAGCATTTAATCATGACAATGCTAATTGTTTAGATTTAGAAGCATTAGGTGAACTTCAGAAAAAACTCGAAATTGGAATAGCCAAACGTTCAGCAATTTGTCAAGATTTACTGCAACGAGATAACTGGGATTTATTTTTAAC
>JBAVZX010000979.1:0-1523 GCA_049589015.1 Phormidium sp.
CTTGCGGGGATTTGGTTATTTGAAAGTAGCAACTTGCAAACAAGTATCATGATCAAGATCTGTTTCAGTCCCCTTGCGGGGATTTGGTTATTTGAAAGAGAGGGGTTTTACCTCCCGATCGCCCTGCGCGAGAAGTGTTTCAGTCCCCTTGCGGGGATTTGGTTATTTGAAAGACTGTCGCCCAGAACCCAGACCAATAGAGAGTTGTGAAACCACTTTTCGTGCATCTCAAAATTGACCTCATTTCAGCCGAGTTTATTGCTAGTCTTTTTCAATAACTCTTGATGTACTGAAACTGAAACTATTTAATTGTCAAGGTTCTGGCGTTTTTCGTGAATCCCCCCAGGATTTCGCTCCCGCTTCGACTCACGAAAACAATCATAAATCAGCAGCATCCTCTTGTCAATGCTTTGTGTTTATGATATGTGACGAAATCACTAAATCCTAATCACTAGTTTTACTTAACTTTTGAGTTTTCGTTACCAGAAAACAGTGTGATTGACTAAGCGATCGCATTTTTTGAGATTAGCTTCTACTTTTAATCTGATGTCGTTGTATCAGACTCAAACAGTTCCCATAAGCCAACCGTACCCACGAAAAAAGTATAAATGCCATATTGAATCGGCTCGTGTTGTTTGCTAGGTGCATTCAAAGCCGCAACGACTGCCTCAATCAAATGAACTGTGATCGCGAAATGTCCGAACCAAAGAACTGGCATCAAGCTGCTGGGGAATTGACTGGTCGTTAGTCTGGCTTCAAGATGCCACAATTCTAATGCGATCGCACTGACCATCACAACTGGAGATATTACTTTGAGCAAGCTGACAAGTTTTTTCTGGCTCTCGTTTAAAGTCAGGGGATTCATTCCAAGATTTCCGGTAACAACTTTTCTATCATGACCTTGCTTGGAGGGGTGTGCGATCGCTCTGAGTTAATCAAATAGGTGAATTGGCTCAACATTGTTAATAAAGCGTAATTGTTTGCTGTAAATAATTGCTACATCAATCGCTAGTGATAAATTGAATTAATCAAAATAAAATTAACCATTGCAATTCCATAACTTATGTTGCAGAGAATTCATCAATTTATTCTAATTGTTAGTTTAGCCTTTGTACCTGCGATCGCACTAGCGCAATCCGGTACACCCAAAGCGAATCGAAATGGAGATTTTACAACTGATGTACCAGCCAATATTTTCCATGATTATTGGGTGGTAGTTGATTCAGATCCTAGAGGACTAAATTGCCGTTGGTCGCCGCAACTACCCCGACGCGAATGGGATGGCGCTAATGTAATTTGGCCCAAAGCAAATTTTGAACAATGGCCTGTGGTGCGACGGTTTCCCAAAAACACTCGCCTCACGGCTTATCATGGCCCTGCTGGTAGTACGACCATCATTGACACTCTCAGGTCTAAAGACACTGAGATTCTACAGACAGAGCGGATTTGGGAAGAACCCAAAGTCTAACTCTCGCTACGGTCGTCAAGCACCGTCTACCCAGTAAGCCTAAGTCTAAGCTTAG
>JBAVZX010000980.1:0-5761 GCA_049589015.1 Phormidium sp.
AGTTTTGATTTTCCCGGACTATTACAACGCCTCCAGGTTCGTTAGCAGCACGTTCTATTACTTCGTTGAAATTATTTTTGGCGTATTCAGATGTAACTTGATACATGGGTTTGTTTTTAGCAAACAGCGCAATCTGATTGATACCATTATGATATCGCTTAGTAGAAACTATTGCCAGAAACAAAGGTGATGACAAGGCGTGCAAAAGCTGAGTTTACCGAGTTGGTGGTGAACTTCAACGCGACATACAGATGGTATATGTAAGTTATCTGTTTTTGCCTGAGTTCTTTTTTTAACCACAGATGTCCACAGATGAACACAGATGAACACAGATGGTATATGTATGTTATCTGTTTTTGCCTGAGTTCTTTTTTTAGTACGCAGATGAATGCAGATGAACGCAGATGAACGCAGATTTGGAGGTATATTTGGGAGAGGATGCGATCGCAAAGTCACCCCAAAACGTAAGAATAGAGGATACGGGATTTTAATCCCTATTCTTGCCGAAAATAGGAGTCCACAATTGTGGTTGCACAAACTAACAACACTTACGAACCTAAAACTCAGGAGATAGCGAAGCAACTTTTAGCAGCAACTAAGGAAAATCGCTCGTTTTTTGCCCAAATGCGTGACCAAATGCGCTGGGATGATAAAATGCTGGCATGGGCGATGAGTAACCCAGGTTTGCGCGTGCAGCTGTTTCGCTTCATTGACTGTCTTCCCGCACTGCGTAGCAAGACTGAGGTTGCTCGTCATTTACAAGAATACCTCAGTGATGAGTCGGTGGAACTTCCCAGCGCACTTAAGGGAATGTTAAACTTTGCTTCTGCTGATTCTATGCCGGGACAGGTGGCGGCGACAACTGTTTCGACGGCGGTGGAGGCGTTGGCGCATAAGTACATTGCTGGGGAAAATGTTCAGCAGGTAATTAAGACGATCGAACGTCTCAGAAAGGATAAAATGGCTTTTACCATTGACCTTCTTGGGGAGGCGGTAATTGCTGAGTCGGAAGCACAGCTTTATCTGAAAAAATATTTGGAGTTGATGCAGCAGTTGACGGAAGCTGCTAAGAATTGGAAAACTATTCCTCAAATTGATGAAGCTGACGGACAAGCTATTCCCAAAGTACAGGTTTCAGTTAAGTTAACTGCATTTTACTCGCAGTTTGATCCTTTGGATGACAAGGGAAGTGAGGCGAAAGTTAGCGATCGCATTCGTATTTTACTCCGTCGCGCTCAAGAGTTGCAAGCGGCTGTTCATTTTGATATGGAACAGTATGCTTACAAAGATTTAACACTCGCCATTTTAAAACGAGTTTTGTTAGAAGAAGAGTTCCGTTCCCGTACCGATATTGGTGTTACCATTCAAGGTTACTTGCGCGATAGTGAAAAAGACTTGAAAGATTTAATCGAATGGGCGAAACTGAGAGGATATCCGGTAACTGTTCGTTTGGTAAAAGGCGCATATTGGGATCAAGAAACAATCAAAGCTGCCCAAAGAGATTGGTCGCAACCTGTTTATAATGATAAAGCGGCGACTGATGCCAATTATGAAAAACTCACCCAACTGTTGTTAGAGAACTATCAATATATATATACCGCAATTGGTAGTCATAATGTCAGAACTCAAGCACGCGCAATGGCAATTGCGGAAACTCTCAATGTTCCCAAGCGTTGCTTTGAAATGCAAGTTTTGTATGGGATGGGAGATAAGTTAGCTAAAGCTTTGGCGGATAAAGGTTATCGGGTTAGAGTATATTGTCCTTATGGGGAATTACTTCCGGGAATGGCGTATTTGATTCGCCGCTTGTTGGAAAATACTGCTAACAGTTCCTTCCTCAGACAAAACTTAGAAGACCGTCCAATTGAAGAACTCTTAGCACCGCCTTCTCCTAATAATACTGTATCAGATTTGGCGGCAAAACGCGCATTTCCCAATGTGGCAGATACAGATTACGCTGACAAACAAAAGCGGGAAAAAGCACAAGAAGCTTATCGCATTGTTAGATCACAATTAGGGAAAACTTACTTACCTTTAGTTAATGGGAAGTACGAAAATACTTCCGAAACTTTTGATTCCGTTAATCCTTCCAATCCCAAAGAAATTGTTGGTAAAATCGGTTTATTATCCGTTGAACAAGCAGAACAAGCACTGAAAGCAGCAAAAGCAGCATTTCCCGAATGGCGCAAAAAATCTGCCAAAGAACGCGCCGACATTCTGCGGAAAGCAGGGGATTTAATGGAACAACGTCGCGCTGAACTTTGTGCTTGGATTGTATTAGAAGTAGGCAAACCTTTACAAGAAGCAGATGGAGAAGTTTCAGAAGCGATCGATTTTTGTCGTTACAATGCCAACGAAATCGAACGTTTAGATCAAGGATACAACTACGACCTCGCTGGCGAAACTAACCGTTACATTTATCAACCTTTGGGAATTGCGTTGGTAATTTCTCCTTGGAATTTCCCCTTTGCAATTGCAACGGGAATGACTGTGGCGGCGTTAGTTGCAGGAAATTGCACGCTTTTGAAACCTGCGGAAGTTTCTTCCGTAATTGCTGCTAAACTAGCAGAAATCCTGGTTGATGCGGGAATGCCTCCCGGAGTTTTCCAATTCGTACCCGGAAGAGGTTCAATTGTTGGCGAGTACATGGTGAAGCATCCCAATGTGAACATGATAGCTTTCACAGGTTCTCAAGAAGTCGGATGTCGCATTTACGCCAATGCTGCCATTTTACAACCCGGTCAGAAACATCTCAAACGGGTAATTGCCGAAATGGGTGGCAAGAATGCGATTATTATTGATGAAAGTGCGGATTTAGATCAAGCCGTTGCCGGGGTTGTGCATTCCGCTTTCGGTTACAGTGGGCAAAAATGTTCCGCTTGTTCCCGTGTAATTGCCGTTGATTCAGTGTACGATACTTTTGTCGATCGCTTAGTGGAAGTTACCCGCAGTTTAAACGTCGGTAATGCTGAAGATCCTAGTACAAAAGTCGGCCCTGTAGTTGATTCTAAGGCACGCGATCGCATTCTGGAATACATCGCCAAAGGCAAAGAAGAAAGTAAACTAGTTTTAGAAATGCCTTCTTCAGAAGCGGGATATTTCATCGGCCCCGTAATCTTCAGCGAAGTCTCGCCAACTGCTACAATTGCCCAAGAGGAAATTTTCGGCCCTGTGCTCGCCTGCATTCGCGCCAAAGATTTTCAGGAAGCTTTGCAAATTGCCAATGGTACGAACTTCGCCTTAACTGGTGGTTTGTACTCGCGCACACCTTCGCACATCGAACAAGCAACCGCAGAGTTTGAGGTGGGTAATCTTTATATTAACCGAGGAATTACAGGTGCGATCGTCTCGCGTCAGCCTTTCGGAGGATTTAAACTTTCTGGTGTCGGATCTAAAGCCGGAGGGCCCGATTATCTGCTACAATTCCTTGAACCCCGCGTGGTGACGGAAAATATCCAACGTCAAGGTTTCGCACCAATCGAAGGGGCAGAATAATCTAAGTTTCCCTTGCTAGTCTATCAACTCCGTAGGGGTGGGCAATGCTCACCCTGTTTTTTTCTCTTTCTTTCCTTCGCGTTCTTTGCGTCCTTTGCGGTTTAATAAAAAATTAATTTGAGTTGTGCCAAAAATCTTTTAATTAGAACGCAGATAAATGCAGATGAACGCAGATGAACGCAGATGTAGAGTAATCCTAAATGAATTATGAAATAGCTTTTCTCTTTTTCTTTCCTTCGTGTTCTTCGTGTCTTCGTGGTTCAAAAAAAGCGGTAATCAACTGGGATTCGGAATGAGATGGTGCGTTACGCTGAAGCTAACACACCCTACTAGCTAATTTAAATGCAGAACAGCTTAATACAATAGCCTCCAACCTATACCAAAAAAGAATTTAACATCGTAAATATTAAATTAATCCGCAATTTGGAAGCTATCTGAGTAAGTAGGTATATTTTTATGCTTGAATGTTAATTTTTTCAGGGAGTATTTTTGTGAAAGTGACTACTAAATTTTTGTCAAAAAAGCTTGTCAAAGTAATTCCCGGCGCGACTTTATTTTTCTTGTTTTTCCTGTCTGTCGTGGGCTGGCAAAAAGTTACTCATTCCCAATCCCGGTATCAATATGTTGATAGCTGCACATTAAACAACTTTACAAAAGGTCTGTGTGGAGGTAAGTATAATGACATTAGATTTTTTAAAGTTGCCTTCAGAGACTATGGGGTGAACAGCCTAGACTCTGCGTACCCTGATAACGCCGCTGTTCATACTCCTGATGGTATTCTCTTACCTAATGGTAGTCTCTATTATGATCCTGATTCTGGTGTTATATGTACTTCTACGCAATTTAGTCAAAATGGATGGGCATATAGACTAGATTGTGAGATCCCCAGCAGTATCAGCAGTGGAGTGGTATTGGGGCGACCTAGTCAAAGGGAAATGGTCGTAAACAATGCCAAAGGTGAAGTCATGGTATACCTTAGAGGAACAAGGAACACGGGAAGGCCGAAGCAGATGAGACTGCCGAGAGGACCGGGAATGTACTATGGCGATGTAAATGTGGAGATGTACAAATAATCTTGATGATTAGTCCTGTCTTGATATTACAACTTGACTTGTCATACGGAGGGGGAAAATAGTGAAGAGAAGGAGCGCCAAGATTCTTCTCTTCATTACTAACAGGACTTAAACATTTTTGAGAAATAAATAAAATTCAAACCCATTAGAGATAAGGGAAATACATCAAATAACCAAAAACACCTGAAACCCAGATATACTAACCAACTAATTAAAACTATATTACTGACTGATGAATCAGCTGCTACCTTTGCAAGAAGTGAGTGTTAGTTGTGCGTGGTGTTTGTGGGGTGAAGTGCGATTCATTCTTCTATTATGCTTTCATTTGCGATCGCATCCTGTTCTTTCGACTCCAAATCGAGCAGATATATCACAACTTATAAATACTCACTATGCTTAAAAGGAGTAAGTTTGTGGGGTGAAGTGCGATTCATTATTCTAAGATAAACGCAGATGTAGATTAATCCTAAATGAATTATGAAATAGCTTTTCTCTTTTTCTTTCCTTCGTGTCCTTCGTGTCTTCGTGGTTCAAAAAACAAATGGAAATACAGATACAGTCAATGTTAGGAATCAGTTACTTCACTTTTTTGCCAATCTTCCAAAGCATTAATCAAAATACTAGCAGCTGGATGGTTAAGTTCTTGCTTTAGAGCCTCAGTTCCACCAGATTTTATTAAGCTAAATATCCTTCGATGTAATGAAGGATCAGCCTCGATTCGACGTATAACTTCGACAGCTAAATTCATTTTTTCGCTAGTTGTATTAATTGGATATAGCGAGTCTAAATCTTTAAGTAACTGTTTAATTTCGGCAGCAGCCTCAGTCAGTTCTTGTGTATAACTGACTTTATTGGAGCCAATGATTATGTTCCCCGCTATATTTCCTAAATTTTGAGCGCCATAGATTTGGTAGTTTTCAGACATAACTCACATCTCCTTATCAATGTTTCCTAAAAATTAAGTTCACCTTTTATCTAAATAGAAGTTGTCAACACGATTTTTCGTTATGACAGTGTTTGGTCTTTCAGCATCATCTAGAGACAGCCATATCGGTCCCAAGTTACCAGATGATATGTTATTTTGATATTTTGCATACTGCTCATCTCTTAATAGGAAAGAAGTAACATACTTCAAATCAGGCTTCTCTGTATTTTTTGTCCAAGCAAAGATCATTAATTCATACTTTTCAACT
>JBAVZX010000981.1:0-2584 GCA_049589015.1 Phormidium sp.
GGGTGATGATGGCAAATTTTTTACCTACGGGTTGGTTGAATAGTTCTAGCGTGTTACTATCTGTTTTGATACATTTGAGATTTACTATGTGCCCTTCGCCGCCAAAGCGATACCAGCCTGGGGGTAATTCTAGGTTACTCAGGTAAATTAAGCTGGTGTCTGGGTTTAATTGTACGGCATTTTCTAAGAATAAACTTCCCCGATCGCTCTCTGCATCCACTTTCCGCTGTTCTGATTCTAAGCGGGGATGGAGATGAGGTAAAATTTCCCAAGGATCGGTTTCTACTTTCTGCGGTTGTTGCCATTCTTTAATTGCAATCCAACTGCCTTTTTTGTCGAATTTACCTATGGGTGAATTACCTGTTTCGGTTTGCCATTCTTCGGTTTCTGGATGCCATGTTAGCTGATGTTTTATTTTACCATTACTGACTAGGAAATTGAAAGGGGTTGGTAAATAAAAGTTTTGCAAATCGTGATTTTTTGCCCAAAAGGGGCCTGCTACTTTTAAGGGTTGGAGTTTTTCTTTTAACTTTTCGCTGTTGGTTTCGGTTTCGGCATAGTTAGCAGCAAATAAGCCGGATACTGTAGCAGCTGATGGGGGGAAGCTTGTCCCGGAACGTCCGACTAGATTTTCGGGGGAAAGGAATCTTCCGGCGCTACCATATAGTAAACCCAAGGGTTCGATTATGATTAGATAATTGAAGTTTATTGACATAGATGAAACCCTACTTTGGCGAGATTAATGATCCAGTTGTTTAAGGCGGAATGGGTATTGGGTGTATCGGTTTCTTCTTTGCCCAAAATTCCGGCTTGGTTGTCTATATTCCAGAGATGTTTTAATAGTTTTTCTTTGAGTTCTTCCCCAAAGTAAACGGTAAATAAGCTTAATGCTACTTCTGATTGGTTTCCGTCAAAGGCGTGTCGGGATTGTAAGACGGCGACATCATTATATATATGTGTCCAGTTTTTGCCGTTTTCTCGATCGCCATATCCCCCCAACACCTCTGGTAAAAACCACCAAGGACAAACCCATTCTAAATAATTCCCTCCATTAAACAAGATTCGCATGGCAAGGCGATCGCGTCCATGATTCTTGGCAGATTTTTCCGCTTCTCGACAATGTTGTAAAACATCTCTTTGGGGTACGCCGCCTCCCGCCCAAACAAAACCGACGCTGACTGTTAGTTTGCGATCGTGTTTTGACCAGAGTTTCGGGAATTCATAAAACCAGTTTAAGCATTTTTGGGGTTTGAGTTCCTCTTTTTCCCGGAAAAATACACCGAGAAAATCATCTCCTCCAGCATATATTACTTTCCCTGAGTTATCCTTGACTGAGCGAACTAAATAATGTTCGCCCCAGTGAAGCATGGCATTACTAAATTCTTTGAGTGTGTCAGCTTCGTTAGTAGTTTTGGCTAAATCTCTGAGGTGTTCTCCGATGCTGTCGCCATCTCCTTGAAACCATCCAGTCCAGCGTTTTTCGCTGAAGCGATTTAAGTCGCGGAAAGTTTGGGGAATTTCGACACTGGGTAGTTCGTTTGGTTGCAGATTTATTTGACTGGCGATGACATCATAAGTAATTAGTCGTTTAATTAATTCAGGAATACTTAACTGTTCGCTTTTATCGATAAAGGCTTCTCCTAATGGTTTGAGTTGTCTTAGTTGGGTGTAAAATTGATCAATTTGGGCTTTTTCTTGGGCGTAGTTGTAGTTTTTGGGGTTGGCGTGCTTTCCCATGTTAGGATAGGCGATCGCATCTGCACCTGATAAAGTGGAACTTTCTCCTTGCCAGTTGATGCCTGTCCAACTTCGTTTTGCTTTAATTTTGTTCAGTTTGCGTCGCGCATCACTGATTGTTTGACCATTTGCCCAAAAAAATTCCCAGGCGTGTTTTGTCCAAATTTCCCATTCTTGTCCCCAGCAATATTCCCCTGGTATTTTCCTTTCTATCCACTGGCGACAAGTCCAAGTTAAGGTTTCCCAAGCTTTGTGAAACACTGCTAGGGCTTGACTTTCCTCAAAGTTTCCTTGAATAATTATTTGGTTTGGTGTTCCTCGCACTACATTAATTATCGCTGGGGAAATTACATCGAGTCCTTGTTTTTTTGCTGCTTCGCAGAGGGTACGGGAAAGGTAGGAGAGGATAAAGGAACTACCGTATAAGTCTCGCAGTTTGCGGGATTTTTCGATAAAACCTTGCACTGGGGCGAAGGTGATGGTGGTGTAGATGGTGTCTGACATGAGGTTGGTTTTTTCTGGTTTGCTTTTTTGGTTTTTTAGTGGTGTTGCTACTTTAGCAGTGGTCTGGAAGAGGGGTTTTCCTCTAAAACTAGTTAGGTAAACAAGGCTAACTTTGTCTGTTTCTAGAGTTCCCCTTTATACTTAAAGAATTACTATCGACTAAAAAGTTTTTTGCGAGGGGGTGAGGAAATGCCGGAAAGTGCCATTCTGTCGTTGAGGCGGTCGCTGGCTTGTCTGGTAAGGGTTTGAGCGATTTTTTTGGAGGGTTTTCGTTAATTTGTGGTCACAAATTTTGGGGGGCTCGCAAATCGGTTTTCAATGGTATGCTGGGTAAGGGTTATAT
>JBAVZX010000982.1:0-1500 GCA_049589015.1 Phormidium sp.
CATCACAGGAGTTAAAAATCGCCAATTGTAAACCATTTTCTACCGCTTTGGTTAAGGCATATCTCAACTGTTCGATGGTTAAACTTTCGCTAGCATTAATTTGAATTTCGCCTTGAGTTTCGCTAGAACTGTGTCCCGCAAAGAATAAAATATCCCAAGAATTTTCCCATAAATAATCTTGGAGTTGTTGCGATCGCGGTTTTTCCAAAAAAGCGATCGTCGCTGAAGGTAATTTTTCTAGCAAACTTCGATCGGTTTTCACATCAATTCCTTCGCTACTTCCCAGAATAGCTAAAATTTTTACTGGAGTTGCGATCGGTTTGAATTCTCCACCCTTATAATTAGGAAGACTCAGGGCAATTTCCGCTTGCTGATAACGTGCAAATAAATCCCATAAATGCCAAGGGAGTCGCTGTAAAAACAGATCTTCGGTTTGTAAAATCACTCGCACGCTATCATTTTGTTGCACTTCCGAGAGAATAGTTTCTCGCAAATCCAAACAAGCAGGTTGACGTAACCAAAAATTCAATTTATCCCGCAATAATTGTGCTTTACTATGGCAATCTTCCCAGTCTTCTTGCTGCGAAATATTCGTTATCTGTCTGTCGGGGATTTTAATCCGCCTATCCATTCCTCCCAAACGGCGATAACTGGAAACCCAACCTTTGTAGAGGTGAGGAATTTCCAATTCAGGCGGGAGGAATCGGACAATTTCTAATCGGGGTATGCTACCATCTTCTCCGATTTGGAGTGTCACCGGAAACCCTAACTCGAAATTGCCTGCACCAAATTTTAAAACAACCAGCTGCTCCATATTTTAAATTAAAAAATATTCGGTAATACTGGCATCACCTAAACTTACCTTAACACTAAATCTTTCTCCGATTTCGCCGCTAAATTGCCACTGAATATAATTATCTGCTGTTCTAGCTTGAGTTGCCATTAGTTGATTTCCCAATTCATCAAATAAAGTTAGCTGAATTGATGGCGGTAAAGTGTTCAGGTTTCCCGGAGGATGAAGCATCACCCGAATGTTGATAGTTTCCCGATCTTCCGGCTTAATTTCCAATACTAAAGCCAAAAAATTATCAGCCAATTCGATTAATTTAGCCCGATTAATTTCTGCCTCTGATTCAGTTTGGCTGTTTCTAAAACTAAAGGCTAATTGAGTTTGGGGAGGATTTAATATTGCGGCTACTTCTTGCCAAGTTGCATCAAATATGTTGTCCAACCATTGACTTAAATTTACTACGGGATTGGGAAGGGTTTCGTGGAGTTTTGTCAGTAATAATTCTAGCGGTTGTAAATTAGCGATCGCCAACCTTTCCCTTGTTACCTCTGGCAGAAATCCCCAAATTTTCCCGGCTAAGAAATCCTCATCTATTTCTACCACAACATAGCCAATTCTATCTAACCAAACTTCTAAAGGAATCCGACAAAATTCCGCTCCTTTTCTAATTGGACGACATTCCAATTTTCCCTTTCCTCTCACCACAAGAT
>JBAVZX010000983.1:0-5145 GCA_049589015.1 Phormidium sp.
TGTGGGGCGGGCATCCTGCCTGACCCATTCTTAGATAACATATCCTACGAATAGATAGAGGATGAATTGTTAAAGATAATTCGTAAAATTGATAAGGTTAAAATTATGAGAAATAATACTAAGCCTATGGTGCAAGCGTAACTAATTTCTAAGTTGCGGAAAGCTTGATCGTAAAGGTAATATACCACTGTTTTAGAACTGTTTCTTGGCCCTCCTTGGGTCATAATATAAACTTCTTCAAAAACTTTGGTTGCTGAGATTGCGGAAATTACGGCTACTAAAAATAGATAGGGTTTCATTAAAGGAACGGTAATATCCCAATGTTTTTTTAGTCCGTCAGAACCATCGATCGCAGCTGCTTCATAAAGGTCATTAGGAATAGATTGTAACGCAGCTAAATAAATCACCATGTAATAACCTAACCCTTTCCAAATTGTCACCGCCATGACACTAAAAAGCACCCAATTTGGACTGGTTAACCAGGGAATTCCCTGACTAAAACCAATTAATTTTAGTATTTGATTCAGTAAACCATTTTCAGCATAAAGCCATTTCCAAGCTAATCCAGCAACTACCATTGAAATAATTACTGGTGTGTAATAAGCGGCGCGAAACCAACTAATTCCTCGTAGTTTTTGGTTAACTAAAATAGCTAATCCTAAAGGGAAAATAACTAAAATTGGTACTACTCCAATTAAATAAATTAATGTGTTTCTTAAGGTTTGCCAAAATATTTTATCTGCTATTAATCGCTGAAAATTAGCTAATCCTATCCATTCTGGCCCTTGGGTAATATCATATTCATACCGAGTAAAACTGAGGTAAAAAGCTTGTAAAGCAGGCCAAATTACTGTTAATCCTAAAAGTATAATGGCAGGTAATAAAAATAAGTAGGGAGTAAGTTGTTTTTGGTTAATTGTCATTGGTCATTGGTTATTGGTCACTGGTTAATTGTTATTGGTAATGCTTGATTAGTCAAGACTTTTTTAACTAATGACTAATAACTAATGACTAATGACTAATGACTAATGACTAATAACTGATTCTACTAGCGATCGGCATTCGCCAACCAGTACCAAAGGCGCGATCGGTTATTTTTAATCCTGGCGGTGCTTGGCGGCGCTTAAATTCTGCCCTTGAGACTAACTTTGCTACTTTTTCAACTACAGCAGCATCGTGTCCTGAAGCAACAATTTGCGCGATCGATTCATGGTTATGAATTAGCTTTTCTAAAATATCATCTAACACATCGTAAGCTGGTAAGGAATCTTGGTCAACTTGTCCGGGTTTTAGTTCGGCGCTAGGGGGTTTTTCTAGCACATTTTCTGGGATAATTTCCCCATAACGGTTTAGCCATTTACAAATTGAATAAACACGAGTTTTGGGGACATCTGCGATCGCCGCTAACCCCCCATTCATATCACCATAAAGTGTACAATAACCCACTGCCATTTCTGATTTGTTTCCGGTGGAAAGTAGCAGATAACCAAATTTATTGGCAATTGCCATTAACAAATTTCCCCGAATTCTAGATTGGATATTTTCTTCGGCAATTCCAAACTCAGTTCCGGCAAAGATATTAATTAAACTTTCATCATAAGCGTGCATTAAATTGGCGATCGGTAAAGTATGAGTACTAATTCCCAAATACCTCGCCAATGCTAAAGCATCTTTGACAGAATGATCGGAACTATAAGGAGAAGGCATTAATACGCCTAAGACATTTTCTGGACCTAACGCTTCTCTGGCGATCGCCGCAACTAAAGATGAATCTATTCCGCCACTTAAACCAATTAACACTTTAGAAAACCCACATTTATGAGTGTAATCTTGCACCCCTAAAACCAAGGCTAACCAGATTTCTTCGTCCGAATTTTCTGGTTTATGGGCTATAGTTCCAGATAGTAAATCTTGACTTTTTTCATCAAATTCTATAATTGCTAACTCTGTTTCAAAACTAGCTAAAGCAGAGACTAATTCCCCTTGGCGATTTACAGCAAAACTACTACCATCAAAAATTAAATCATCATTCCCGCCAACTTGATTTGTATAAATAATTGGTTGCTGATATTTAATGGCGCTGTGACTTAGCATTGCTTTGCGTAAATCTGGTTTTCCTACTGAATAGGGAGAAGCGGAAACATTCACCGTAAAATCTACACCGATTTTTCCTAGATCAGAGATCGGATTTACTGCATAATTGCGTTTTCCCCAAAACTCTTCATCATTCCATAAGTCTTCGCAAATAGTCACGCCAATGCGAATTTCATCTAAAATTAAGTAATTTGATTCTAACCCAGGTTCAAAATAACGATCCTCATCAAATACATCATAAGTCGGCAATAATCGTTTATGAAATACCTGTTGGATTTTGCCATTTTCTAGCAAAGCGATACTATTAAATAAAGGCTTACCTCCGGTAAGTTCTACTTGGGGATTTGCTTGAATTGTCCCCACTAAAACAGCTAAATTTTCTGGTAAATCTTGGGCTAATTTATCTAATACAGTTGTCATTCCCTCAGCAAAGCTAGGGATTAGTAATAAATCTCTAGGTGGATATCCACATAGAGAAAGTTCGGGAGTTAACAACAACCTTGCACCCAAATTAGCAGCTTTTTTCGCAGCTTTGAGAATAGCTTCGGCGTTGTCAGTAAGATTACCAATAGTAGGGTTAAGTTGAGCGATCGCTATTTTCATAAATTATCATTTGTTATTTGTGAATTGCCATTGTTTATTAGTCATTTCTGATTCACCAATGACTAATGAACAATAGCTAACAACTACTAAATAAATACCAAAGGTTTATCCTTAAATGGGAGAAAAGCCTCGGCATCAAATCGATATAAACTAGCCGGACGACCTGCGCCACGAGAAACTTTAATTCCCGTATCGCATAAAAAACCTAATTTTAACAATCGAGAGCGAAAATTGGAATAATCAGAAAAATTATCGCCTAATACAGTAGTATAAAGCTGATAAAGGTCATTTAAGGTAAAAACATCAGGTAAAACATCAAAAGCCACAGGACTATATTCTAGTTTATTTCGTAACCTTTGATACCCATATTCCAAAATCTTATTATGATCAAAAGCTAATTCAGGTACTTGTTGAATGGGATACCAAGCAATCCCACTTAGGCCATCAGCAATTAACTCGGCTTCCGCAAATCTTACCAAAGCAAAGTAACTTACTGATAGGTAACGAACACCAAAACTATCTGGTGCTTCTCTGGGGTCACGACCTGGCCCACCAAAACTATATAATTGCTCTAAATAAAGATTTTTGACGCGAATTTTTGACGCTAAAATTCGATAAGCAGCATCCTCTAAAGACTCTCCCTGTCTAACTAAAGTTCCGGGTAAACACCACTGACCTAAAAAAGGTTCATCTTGGCGCATTACTAACAACACCAACAAGCGATTTTGCGAGGTATCGACGGAAAAAATCACGTTATCAACCCCGACTTTAAAATCAGCTAATTCTTGTTTTTTTAACGGATATGCAATTTTTCTCGTGGTGCGTCCTGACATGCGTATAGTTGCTCTCGATCGATATATGCCTCAATAGTCGGCGTTAAATTTGTTTTATCTTTATTTTGACGATAAGCTGTAGAGGAAACATTTGGGCCATTCAGGGAAGCGATCGCCACTTTCGCCCCTAATTCCCAAAGTTCTCCCAAAGCTATCTCTTCTATCGGAGATCCTGGACGAGGTACTACTAATAATTCCACTTGCTGCAACAAATCTTCAACTCTGTACCAACGTGGTAGCTGTGTCACCAAATCCGAACCTATAATTAATGTCAGTTTGCCATCAGGCCATAAACTTTTTGCCTTTTCCACAGTTTCCAAAGTGCGAGGACTGCTCAGTTCTTGATGCAAACCAATATTATATCTCGGTGGAGCGATATCCTTAATTAATAATCGCAACATTGTTGCCCGATGTTCTAAAGGCGTTTGGTGAGATTTAAAAGGATTATCCGATGCCCAAACTGCTACCCAATCAAAATGTTGAGATAGCCAATTAATAATTGTTTGATGTCCAGTAGTTGGTGGATCAGCACTAGTACCAAAAAGAGCAATTGTTGTCATGGGTAATTGGGTAGTTGATAGTAGGTAGTTGATAATTAAGCTTTTAGCGTTGAGTTTTTTCTCTTAATTCCCAGAGTGCCGGGGAAATTTCTACGGGTAACTTTTGGGGGTGATTTAACTGGCGGATAGAACTTGGTAAACTAGCAACAGAAGTACTGGTACGATCGCGAATTTCCGCCAAACTTGTTAGAGATTTCACCCTTCTTCCTTGTTTTACAAATAATTGCAGCAAACCTGATTCTCCCCCTAAACTTTCGTCTATCAATCCCAATCGATCGGAATGAATTTTTCCCTGTTCCCAACGGCGAAAAACTTGTTTTCGACCAGGATAAGTAACCTTATTACTCGATTGTTTCATGGTGGGAATCCCATCAATTTCCACCAGTTTATAAACACCACCAATAGGCACACCTGTGACTAATTTTGTCCCTAAACCATAACCATCAATACAAGCACCAGATGCTTTTAATTTCGCAATTTCCCATTCATCTAAATCTCCACTAGCAAAGATCTCAATTCCTGGTAAAAGCGATCGCACTTGTTGCGATAAACTCACTAAATCCCCCGAATCTAATCGCACTCCCGACAACTGCATTTCCCCAGCATTAATCTTTTCTAACAACATTTGGGCAGCCGCAACAGTATCGTAAGTATCGATCAGCAAAGGTGCTCCCGGAAAATATTCATGAAACGCTTGAAAAGCTTCTTCCTCAGTACCAGAAGTCGCCGTCAACGCCATCACAAAAGCATGAGCCATTGTCCCACTAGGCTTTTGCCCCAATTTCAGTGCCGCCAACACATTCGATGTCCCATCAAATCCTGCTGCTAAAGCCGCTCGCGCCGCCCACAATGCCCCTTGAGGACTAAAAGCCCGTCGCGTGCCAAATTCCAGCAAAGTCGCCTCTGGCCCAGCTATATCTCGGATTCTCGCTGCCCTAGTCGCAATCAAACTCTGATAATTCAACGTATTCAGCAGGTAAGTTTCCACAATTTGCGCTTGCCATAACGGTGCTTCCACTCGCAACAAAGGCTCATTAGCAAACACAGCTGTTCCC
>JBAVZX010000984.1:0-1524 GCA_049589015.1 Phormidium sp.
CTGCCTTCTGCCTTTCCTAATTGCCAAAATCTAAATAAAATCTTACCCTAATACGTTATATGACCAGCCCATTGGTTCAGAAAAGTGGCCTAACCGTAACCTTAAATACTCTTTTAACCACTTTCTAGACCATCGGAACGCTGTTATACTGTCTAACTTTAGTAGGAAAAACTGATTTAGTAGCTAGGAACTAAAACCCAAACCAACTAATCAGTTTTTTGCTGTGGTGTGTTGATTGTGAGTGAGGAAACAGGTATTGCTGAGGTCAATCAGAGGAGTTGCCCAAAAAGCAGAAAGGTTTAGCAATAAGCTACCGATTAATGCTTTATGGCGGGCTAAGTTGGATCTACTCAGGGCACTGGTATTACGAGACTTGGAGGCGCGGCACAAAGGGTCAGTTTTGGGCAATTTGTGGCCTTTACTCAACCAGTTGTCACAATTGCTAATTTACACTTACGTTTTTTCCATTGTTCTGAAAGTCAAATTGCCTTTGCAAGGACTGCCAGAAAACAACCTTTCTTTTGGAATCTGGATCTTTGCCGGATTAATTCCTTGGAATGCGTTCGTGGGCGGACTATTACCAGCAGCTAATTCGGTAATTAATCAACCAAATTTAGTCAAAAAGGTAGTATTTCCTTTGGCGTTGTTGCCATTGGTACCAGTTTGTTCTGCCTTTGTAGAAAGTACGCTAGGAATGATGTCTTTAATCATTTTAGTAGCACTGACAACTAAGACAATTCATCTTACCCTTTGGCTGTTACCACTAATTTGGATTCCCCAGTTATTGTTCACTGCGGGTTTAAGTTATTTGGTGGCAGGATTAACAGTATTTATCCGAGATATCCCGCAAACTTTGGTGGTTTTAACTAATTTATGGTTTTATTTGACTCCCATCGTTTATCCGATTACTGTGATTCCTGAAAAGTTTCGAGAATGGGTATTTTTACTGAATCCAATGACGACGATCGCAGAAATTTATCGAGAGTTAATTTTAAGCGGCACAGTCAAGCATTTAGGAGAATGGGGAATTGTTTCTTTATTCTCTTTAATAGTATTTTATGGCGGGTTTTCTGTCTATCGGCGTTTGCGTCCAGCCTTCGCTGATGTTCTCTAAAAGTTTAATCAAAAACACCATAAAAAATCTCGCTTGTCCACTGAAAATTAGTTTTTAATAATAGCAGCAATTCCATGACTGAAATCGTAATCTCTCTGCAAAACGTCTCTAAATGCTTCAAGCGTTATGCTCGTCCTGCCGATCGCTTAAAAGAGTTATTATTACCAGGTAAAACTCAATGTCAAGAATTTTGGGCGCTACGAAATTTTAATTTAGAAATACCCCAAGGACAAACTTTAGGAATTGTCGGGCGCAATGGTTCTGGTAAAAGCACTTTACTCCAAATTATCGTCGGTACACTTACCCCCACCAGAGGCAAAGTTCATATTAACGGTAGAGTCGCCGCTTTGTTAGAATTAGGTAGTGGTTTTAACCCGGAATTTACTGGCAGACAAAATGTATTTTTTAAT